>VGVU01000092.1 GCA_016873905.1 Betaproteobacteria bacterium
AGGGCCATCGCCGCACTTATGTGGGGGCCATGCCGGGCAAGTTCATTCAGGCGATCAAGGAGGCGGAATCGCAGAACCCGGTGATCATGCTCGACGAGGTGGACAAGATTGGCGCCTCTTATCACGGGGATCCGGCCAGTGCGCTCCTGGAGGTGTTGGACCCCGAGCAGAATGTCGAATTTCTGGATCATTATCTCGATGCGCGGTTTGACCTGTCGAAAACGCTATTCATTTGCACCGCCAACCAACTGGACTCGATTCCTGCGGCGCTGCTGGATCGCATGGAGATCATTCGCCTGTCGGGTTATCTGACCGAGGAAAAGATCGCGATTGCCCGCCATCACCTGTGGCCACGGCAACTGAAAAAGGCGGGGCTAAAGCGTGGCCAGATTACCCTGGCCAAGACGGCATTGCGGCGTCTGATCGAGGGCTATGCGCGTGAGGCCGGTGTGCGTCAGTTGGAGATGAACCTGGGCAAGATTGTGCGCAAGGGGGTGGTCAAGCTGCTGCGCAAGGAGGCCTCGCATATCCAGGTCAACGCGGGCGATCTGGAGGGCTATCTGGAACAGCCGGTGTTCCGTCCCGAAAAATCGCAGGCGGGCGTCGGTATTGTCACGGGGCTGGCGTGGACGGCGATGGGCGGCGCGACCCTGACGATCGAGGCGGCTCGGGTGAATACCCTCAATCGCGGCTTCAAGTTGACCGGTCAGTTGGGTGATGTCATGAAGGAGTCGGCGGAGATTGCCTATTCGTATATCTCGAGCCACCTCAAGACCTACAAGGGCGACCCCAAGTTTTTCGATGCGGCCTTTGTGCACCTGCATGTGCCAGAAGGGGCTACACCCAAGGACGGCCCGTCGGCGGGCGTGACCATGGCGACCGCGTTGCTGTCGCTGGCGCGGGACGAGAAGATTGCCCGACCGCTGGCGATGACCGGCGAACTGACCCTGACGGGGCAGGTGTTGCCGGTGGGCGGTATCCGCGAGAAGTGCATTGCCGCCAAGCGTATCCATATCACCGAGCTGATCCTGCCGGAAGACAACCGCCGCGATTTCGAGCGTTTGCCTGATTATGTCAAGGCCGGGCTAACCGTGCATTTCGCTGGCCACTACCGCGAGGTCGCCAAAATCTGCTTTGGGCGGTAAAGTCGGGGGCATGATCGCCGCCATCCATCCCGAAGTTGTGTTTCCGGGGCCTGCCGTTGCCCCAACGGTTGCCCGGGTGATGGGGGAGCCGTGGCTGGATCTGCCGCAGGATCTCTATATCCCGCCCGAGGCGATGGAGGTGTTGCTGGAGGCCTTTGAGGGGCCGCTGGACCTGTTGTGGTGGCTGATTCGCCGCAATGACATTGATATCCTCGATATCCCCATGGCGGCGCTGACCCGGCAGTACATGGACTATGTCGAGACCATGCGCGCGCATCGTCTCGATCTGGCGGCGGAATATCTGGTGATGGCGGCCATGCTGCTGGAGATCAAGTCGCGTTCCTTGTTGCCGCGCCCGACCAAGGTCGATGCCGCCGATGAGACGGCGGACCCGCGCAATGAACTGGTGCGGCGCCTGCTGGAATACGAACGCATCCGCTTGGGCGCTCGCGATCTGGACGCCCTGCCGCGGAGCGGGCGCGATTTTCAGCCGGTCTCGGTCTGGGTGGAGCGCATGACGATGCAGCACCTGCCCGAGGTGGGCGTGGAGGATTTGCGTCTGGCCTGGGAGGGGTTGCTGAAGCGGGCACGGATGAATCGCCACCACCGCATTGGTCGCCAGGAACTCTCGGTGCGTGAACACATGAGCCGTATTCTCAAGCGCCTGGCGGGCGGAGTTTATGCCTTGTTCGAGGATTTGTTTCCCGCCGAGGGCGGTCGCGCGGAATTGGTGGTGACCTTTCTGGCCATCCTGGAGTTGGCTCGCGAGCGTTTGGTTGACCTGACTCAGGTCGAGGCCTGTGCCCCCATTCATGTGAGGTTGCATGTCTGAGGCGCCCATGACCCCGGTGGAGATCAAGCGTTTGCTTGAGGCGGCCCTGCTGGCCAGCGCCGAGGCTCTGTCCATTGCGCGTCTGCGGCAGATGTTCGATGAGTCTTATGGGACGGAGCTGCTGCGGCGTTGTCTGGAGGAGTTGCAGGCGGATTGGCGCGGGCGGGGCGTGCAACTGGTCCAGGTCGCCGAGGGTTGGCGTTTCCAGACGGCGGCCGAGATGCAACCCTGGCTGGAACGCCTGAATCCGGTGACGGCGCCCCGCTATTCGCGGGCGGTCCTGGAGACCTTGACGATCATTGCCTATCGTCAGCCGGTGACGCGTGGCGATGTGGAAGAGATTCGGGGTGTGGCCGTGAGTACACCGGTCATTCGCACCCTGGAAGAGCGTGGATGGATTGAGGTGATTGGCCATCGTGATGTGCCGGGTCGCCCCGGCTTGTACGCAACCACGCGTCGTTTTTTGAGTGACTTGGGGCTGCGCTCACTGGCCGAGTTGCCACCCTTGCCGGAGATTGGCAGTACGCCGGTCACCCTCCCATTACTGGATGTAGAGAATGAAGAATCGGACGCAGTACACTGAAAACAATCAAATCGTCGAATCGGTTGCATCCACCAAGACGGCCTCCATGCCGGGCGAACGCCTGCACAAGAAACTGGCCGAGGCTGGAGTGGGCTCGCGTCGCGAGATGGAGGCCTTGATCGCCGAGGGGCAGGTCAGCATTAATGGCAAGAAGGCCGAGGTGGGGGATCGTTGTCAGCGCGGTGATCGCGTTCGCGTCCAGGGCCGTGAGGTGCGACTGAACTGGGATGTGAAACGGCAAATGGCTCGGGTCCTGCTGTATCACAAACCGGAGGGCGAGATTGTTTCGCGCGATGATCCAGGGGGTCGGGTCAGTGTTTTTGATCAGTTGCCGCGTTTACGCGGGCAGCGTTGGGTGGCCATTGGGCGGCTCGATGTGAATACCGAGGGCCTGCTGATTTTTACCACCAGCGGGGAATTGGCCAATCACATGATGCATCCGCGTTACGGGATGGATCGTGAATATGCGGTGCGGGTGCTGGGTGGTCTGACTCCGGAGCAGATTCAGCAACTGATCACGGGTGTCGAACTGGAGGATGGCCCGGCACGAGCCTCCAGCGTGGTTCTGGCGGGGAGCGATGAAGAGGCGGCCAACCAGTGGTATCGCCTGACCTTGTCAGAGGGGCGCAATCGCGAGGTTCGACGCCTGATCGAGGCCCTGGGTCTCACGGTTAGTCGCCTCATCCGGGTGCGTTTCGGGCCAGTCTCCTTGCCGTCCCGGTTGCGGCGTGGACAGTATGTCGAATTGGGCGAACGCGAGGCAGCTCAGTTGGTTGAGGCCTGTGGATTGGCCATGACCGGGGCACCGAAACCCATTCGTCGTTCCAGAGCCCAGGCGCGCCGGCCGGGCTGATTCCCCACCTTATTCGTTACGCTGTGTGGCTTAAATGCGCATGGCCGGGAAATCTCAGCAAAACGGATAACAATATGCTAATATTCGCATGCGCGGATACTTCTACTGCGTTTGTGCGCAAGGATTGATCCAGCAGTTTTGTGGAAGAACTTTGCAAGGAGAGATTGAAATGTTAAAAATATTTGGCGGTTTTATGGCGGGTGTTGTGCTGCTGGTCGTGGCCGGTATGCAAATGATGCCCAAAATGATGTTCAACGAGATTGAAAGCCCCTACGGTTTGGAAGAGACCGTGGCGCGCATTCAGTACAACATCGAAAATAATCCGACCCTGAAGACCAACGGTTGGTCACTCTCCGGTTTGCGCAATCCCGCCAAGGCGGTACAAAACGATGGCGGCAATGTTCTGCCGGTTCTGATGGTCGAGGTCTGCAGCACCAAGTATTCCGGCCCCGTGCTCAAGGACGACGATGTCCGCTTCCTGTCCATCCTGATGCCGTGCAAGATATCGGTTTACAAGAAGCAGAACGGCAAGACCTATATTGGCACCATGAACGCAGGCCTGATGGGCAAAATGTTTGGTCCGATGGTAGGCGAGATCATGGGACATGTCGCTGCGGATCAGGAACTGTTCCTGGTCTTTGATCCCAAGATGCCGGCCCCGCAGATGGTGTTGCCCAAGGCAGCGCCCACCGGTGGCTCTGGCGGCGGCGGTGGCGGCTGCTAATGGATTTCCGGGAGAACATGATGAGAACCATGCACTGGATAGGGAGTTTTGCCGCTGCGTTGTGGTTTGGCATGGCCATGGCCAGCGATGCTCCGCAACCGGTTGCGGCCGCCCCGGTTAAGGCGGCGAGCAACTCAACGACCGACCACTCCAAGCTGAAGGAATTGCAGGGGCCTTTTGCCAGCGGCCCCGAAGTGACCAAGGCCTGCCTCAAGTGCCATACCGAGGCGGCTAATCAGGTCATGCATACCCCGCACTGGACCTGGGAATACAACAATCCAAAGACCCAGCAAAAACTGGGTAAGCGCCGGATTATCAACAATTTCTGTACTTCCATTGAGTCGAATCAGGCCTTCTGTACGGCCTGCCATGTCGGTTATGGCTGGAAGGATCAGAATTTTGATTTTACCAAGCAGGAAAGCGTGGATTGTCTGGTGTGTCACGACACGACTGGTACCTACCGCAAGTTGCCGGGCCTGGCGGGCCATCCCCCGTACAAGGAAACGGAGTTTCCGCCCCGATCCGGGAAAATTGTTCCCGCGACGGATCTGAAAAATGTGGCCAAGAATGTCGGCAAGACCAGCCGTGCCAACTGTGGGGCCTGTCATTTTTACGGTGGCGGCGGCGATGCTGTCAAACACGGTGATCTGGACAGCTCGCTCAAACAACCGGGGAAATACCTGGACATTCACATGGCCAAGGACGGGCTTAATTTTTCCTGCTCGGAGTGTCACAAGACCAGCGGTCATAAAGTGGCGGGTAGCCGCTATGCGACGGTAGCCAAAGACACGGAAAAACATATTCGTGGCAAGGCAGACTCTAACGCGGCGACCTGCGAGGCTTGTCATGGCAATGCACCGCATAAAGACAACGCGCGTTTGAACTCGCATGCCAACAAGATTGCGTGTCAGACCTGTCACATCCCGGAGTTTGCGCGCGCCCAGCCGACCAAAATGTCGTGGGACTGGTCAACGGCCGGCAAGCACACGCCGGACGGAAAACCGGTGAAGATCAAAGACTCGGGCGGCCACCATGATGCTTATGATGGTCGCAAGGGCAACTTCACCTATGAGTCCAATGTGATCCCCGCGTACCAGTGGTACAACGGCACGGTCAACTTTACCCTGCGCGAGACCAAGCTGGATCCGAGCA
>VGVU01000093.1 GCA_016873905.1 Betaproteobacteria bacterium
TAGAGGCCGCCGAGCAGATACGACAACGCCACCAGATCGCGTGCCTGCAGGTCGGGGATCAGTTGGGCACCGATCAGGCTGGTGGCCTCCTGGCCAGAACGGAGATGGACCCTGAGGCTGTCGAGGGGGGTGGCCGCGCTGTAGGCGTCAATGTGTAGGCGGGCGCCGGCAAAGATCATGTCATAGGCGTCGCGGAGGCTTAAGCTGTACGAGGCGAGGGCGGCCGGTGCGGGCCAGACATTGATCTGGGCCGGGAAGCTGACGATGAGTACGGCGAAGCCGAGCATGGCCGGGTTAAAGGTATTCTGGCCCAGGCCGCCATAGAGATGCTTGCCCACGACGGTGGCGAACAGCATGCCAACGGCATACAGCCACCAGGGCAGCAGGGTGGGCAGGGCCAGGGCCAGGAGGGCTGCGGTCACCAGGGTGGTGCCATCGCCGAGGAAGGGGCGCAGGGGGTAATGGCGTGCCTTCAGGATGAGGGCCTCGAACAGCAGTCCGAAGCTGGCGCAGAGGACGAGACTGAAGAGGATGCCGGGGCCAAATAACCAGAAATGTGCCGCGATGCCGGGCGACAGGGCCACCAGGACCTGGGTCATGATGCGGGCGACGGAAGGGGTGGGGCTCATGGTGATTCTTTCTGGGCGGGAGAGGATTCCTCCTCTTCCTCCTTGACGATGCTGTCATGCACCGACTGGAGCAGGCTGGCGCGGCGGGATTCAATCTCGGAAATCTCGCGCACCTTGTCTTCGGGGAGCCCCTCGGTGTTCTTCGGGGTGATCTCCTTCCGGGCCTCGGCGGCGCGCGCCATGGCCGCAGCCAGGATGGCCTTCTTGCGCGCGGCCTCTGGGTCAGCATCAGGCACGGCCGCTGGGGCTGTCGCGACCTCCGTTTTCGGTTTCGCGGCGGCGGCATGCTTGGCGGCCTTTTCCATTTTTTCGCGTTCCAGGCGGAAACTGCGGAACTCGTGGCGGACACGGGCGCGATCGGCGGCGTCCTTTTCTTGCTCGCGCGCCCAGATCTCGCTCTTGGCATAGCGGAAAAAACTCACCAAGGGGATGTGGCTGGGACAGACATGGTCGCAGCAGCCGCATTCAATGCAGTCGAACAACTTGAAGGACTGCGCCTTGCCGAAGTCGTGGGCACGGGCGTACCAATGCATTTCGAAGGGTTGCAGGCTGACCGGACAGGCCCGCGCGCAGGCCCCGCAACGGATGCAGGGAAGGGCCGGGGCGGGGGGCGGAAAGTTCTGGTTGTCTTTGACCAGAATGCAATTGACCATCTTGCTGACTGGGGCCTCATCCGAGGCAAGATCGAAGCCCATCATGGGGCCGCCGATGAGGGTGCCGTAGGCGTTGGGGGTGCGACCGCCCGCAGCGGCGATCAGGGCCGAGATCGGGGTGCCGATCCGGACCGCATAATTGCCCGGGTTTTTGACCGCGCCAGTGACGGTGACGATGCGGCGGGTCAGGGGTTCGCCGTGGCGGATTGCGTGTTGTAGGGCATAGGCGGTGCCGACATTGAACACCTGCACGCCGACATCGGTTGTGCGGCCACCCGATGGGGTGGTGCGCCCCGTCAGGGCATAGGTCAGTTGTTTGCCACCGCCCATGGGATAGAGCGTCGGGACCGGGCAGATGCTGATGTTGCTCTGGCTGGCGGTGTTGGCGGCGCTGCGGAGCGCGGCAATGGCCTCGGGTTTGTTGTCCTCGACCCCGACCAGGATCTGCGCGGCACCGATCAGGTTTTGGATGAGATGTGCGCCGTCCAGAATGGCATCGGCGTGTTCGCGCATGAGGCGATCGTCACAGGTGATCCAGGGTTCACATTCGGCGCCATTGAGAATCAGGAGGGGCCAATGTTCGTCACTGCCGGGCGCGAGCTTGATATGGGTGGGGAACACGGCGCCGCCCAGACCGGCGAGCCCCATGTTGCGCAAACGCGTCAGCTGCGTTTCACGATCCTCATGGGCCGGTGGCGGTGTCGTGATGCAGGCGTCTTCGCCATCGCTGTCGATCACAATGCAGGGGGCATTCAGGCCGGAGGGATGGGCAATGGGTCGCGCCTCGATGGCGCTGACGCGGCCCGAGGTCGGAGCATGGATGGCGGCGCTGACGCCGGGTTTCGGGGCGCCGATCATCTGCCCACCGAGCACGCGTTCGCCGACGCTTACGCAGGGTTCTGCCGGTTTTCCCAGGTGTTGGCTGAGCGGGACGACATAACGCGGCAGCAAAGGGAGGTCGCGAATGGGCGTGGTATTCGATTCAGCCTTGTGGTCAGGTGGGTGGACCCCCCCGGGGAATTTGAATAAGGCCGTCATTCAGCGGCCCTTCCGGCAACGGGTTTGATTGTGAAGATCGGATAGGGCCACTTCCAGGTCTGCGTGTTCTCGGCCTCGGCCACCATGTGGATGCAGTCCACCGGACAGGGCGGCAGGCACAACTCGCAGCCGGTGCATTGATTGGCGACGATGACATGCATTTGCTTGGCGGCACCGACGATGGCATCGACCGGGCAGGCCTGGATGCACAAGGTGCAACCGATGCAGGTTGACTCGTCGATGATGGCCACGGCCTTGGGTTTGGGTTCAAGGCCCTCGCCGAGAGGTTTGGGTTCGACCCCGAGCAGTTCGGCCAGGCGTTGGATGCCTTCGTCGCCGCCTGGGGGACAGAGGTTAATGTCGGCCTCACCTTTGGCAATGGCCTCGGCATAGGGCTTGCAACCCGGGTAGCCACACTGGCCACATTGGGTCTGGGGTAGGACCGCGTCAATCTTCTCCAGCAGGGGGTCGTCCTGGACCCGGTAGCGCACGGCGGCCCAGCCGAGGATGGCTCCCAGGAGCAAGCCAATGGCAGAGAGGATCAAGATTGCGTCCAGCATCGCGGGTGTTAGCGCACCATACCGCTAAAGCCCATGAAGGCGATGCTGAAAATGCCGGCCGTCACCAGGGCAATGGAGACTCCCCGGAAAGGGGCTGGGACATCCGCGGCCTCCAGGCGTTCACGCATGGCGGCGAACATGATCATCACCAAGGTAAAGCCCAGTGCGCCGCCGAGGCCGAAAAAGAGTGATTCGACGAAGTTGTGCCCTTCCTGGGCATTGAGTAGCGGCACGCCGAGCACGGCGCAGTTGGTCGTGATCAGCGGCAGGTAGATGCCGAGCAGGTGGAACAGGGTGGGACTGGTTTTCTTGATGTACATCTCGGTGAAGCCAACAATGCCGGCGATCACCACAATGAAGGATAGGGTCCGCAGGTAGATGAGATCTGGCTCAAGAAGGTAGGTATCAATAAGGTTGCTGGCCCCGGAGGCCAGGGTGAGAACAAAGGTGGTGGCGAGGCCCATGCCGAGGGCGGTCTCCAGTTTTCTGGAGACCCCCATAAAGGGGCAGAGGCCCAGAATCTTGGTCATTACGATGTTGTTGACGAACACCGTACCAACAATGATCAAGAGATAGTGTTCCATTTTGGAGGTCGTATTCGGGGGCCGTATTCGGGGACCGTAAACGCTTAGTCGAGCAGGTCGTGGGCCCCGTCGCAGAAGGGGGCGTTGGCCGTGTGCTTGCAGGCGCACAACCAGTATTGACCCTTTTCGGTGATCTGTACGGCCTGGGGTGTGAAGTCTGTGCCTGCATGGGCACCGTCACACCAGGGTTGGGTTTTTGAACGGCCACAGGTGCAATACCAGTACTCACCGGGTTCCAGATTCAGGGGAATGGCAGCCTTGCCGGCAATGACGGGTTCGCTCATGGGATGGCTCTCAATGTGGTGAAGGCTGAATATTACCCTGTCTGACTCGGCGAATAACCCTTCTCATGAAGGTTTCTGCGGCGGGACGGCCAAGGCCTCCATACATTCCCGGATCAGGGTCGGTCCGCGATAGATGAGGCCGGAATAGACCTGCACAAGGGCGGCACCTGCCTCTTGCTTGGCCTGGGCATCGGCGCCGCACAGAACACCACCGGCGCCGATCAGCGGGATCTCGTTTGCCAAGGCGGTATGGAACGCGGCGAGGACGCGGGTCGATGCGGTAAATACGGGAGCGCCCGACAGACCACCGGCCTCGGCGCCATGCGGCAGGTGTTCGACGCCGTTGCGCGCGAGGGTGGTGTTGGTGGCGATGACCGCGTCGATGCGGTGGCGGCGGAAGAGATCAGCCATCTCATCAATCTGGGAGTCGATCAGGTCAGGCGCGATCTTGATGGCGATGGGCGTGTATTTGCCGTGCCGGTCGGTGAGCTGCGTCTGCTCGGCCTTGAGGCGACCGAGCAGAAGGTCAAGCGCCGCGCCGCCTTGCAGATCGCGCAGGTTCTTGGTGTTGGGTGAGGAAATGTTGACGGTGATGTAGTCGGCCGCGACATAGGCCTTGGTGAGGCCAATCAGGTAATCGTCGGTGGCGCGTTCGATCGGCGTGTCGGCATTCTTGCCGATATTGATGCCGAGGATGCCGGGCCGGCGGGCGCGGGCAACATGGTTCAGGAGCGCATCCATGCCGTGGTTATTGAAGCCCATGCGGTTGATGATGCCGCGTGCCTCGGGCAGCCGAAAAAGGCGGGGACGCGGGTTGCCGGGCTGTGGCCTGGGCGTCACGGTACCGATCTCGACATGACCAAAGCCGAGCGAGAACCAGAGGTCGATGGCCTCGCCGTTCTTGTCGAGACCAGCGGCCAGGCCCAGTCGGTTGGGAAACTCCAGCCCCATGACGCGGGTGGGTGCGCAGGCGGGCGGGGCGGCCAGGGGCAGGCGCGCGATCTGGGACAGGAGCGGAAGTGCAAGGCGGTGCGCAGTTTCGGCATCCAGACGAAAGAGCAGGGGCCGGATCAGGTCGTAGGCAGTCATGGGTTGGGTTCAATAGCGGCGAG
The DNA here is from genome assembly GCA_016873905.1 of Betaproteobacteria bacterium. Lineage (GTDB taxonomy): Bacteria > Pseudomonadota > Gammaproteobacteria > Burkholderiales > Thiobacillaceae > QYQG01. Next base: position 4,861 of record VGVU01000093.1, read on the forward strand.
GCGTGCAAAGTCAGCCACGGAGAGGGTCTCGGCACGGCAGCCGGGGTCAATGCCGATGGCCTCCATGGCCGCGGCGGAAATCAGGCCCTTGAGGTTGTTGCGCAGGGTCTTGCGGCGCATCGCGAAGGCCTGGGCGACGACGCTTGCGAAGCGTTCCGGATCGCGCCAGGCGACCTGATCGGCGGGGAGGGGGGTGAGGCGGACGATGGCTGAATCGACCTTGGGCGCGGGGGTGAAGGCGCCCGGCGGGACGATGAACAGTTTTTCAACCCGGAACTGGGCCTGCAACATGACGGACAGGCGGCCGTAATCGGCGCTATCCGGCTCGGCAGCCATGCGCCAAACCACTTCTTTTTGCAGCATGAAGTGCATATCACGGATGTGTTC
>VGVU01000094.1 GCA_016873905.1 Betaproteobacteria bacterium
GCCGGCTGGGCGATCACGGCCTGCGGGCTACGCGCGACGCGCGCCTCGACCGTCTGGCCACCGCCCTCGTTCGCCGCCTGCGCCAACACCTCGGCCTTGAGGGGTTTCGCACCCGTCGGCCGATGCAGCAAGACCACATCCAGCGCCGGCTGCACCGATTCGAGCAAGGCCGGATTGGCGGGTTTGAAGCCCGCCGAAAGCCCAAAAAAGAGCGCGTTATGGATCAGGGCGGAGACCCCAACCGCGAGGGCCAGCCGCTCGGCTGCGCGGGCCTTGGTCAGCCACTCGCTCAGCCGCTCCAGGCCCGTGTTCAGGCGTCCAGCGGAGCCGCCAGGGGCGCGTGCGTCAGGGTCGCTTCGTACTGACATGGAACCTCGATATCCAGCAAATCAGGCGCGCCGAACTGGACCCGAACGCGATCGCCCGGGTTCAGGGCGGGGGCGCCCGTCATGCGCAGCACGAGCGGCAGGCCCTCGATGCGTACCAAATTCTCTCTGATCACACTCGCCTCCGTCGCACCAACACCCTCCTGGATAAGCCAGCGCAAACACCAGTAACGCTCCATACGCCGCTGATGGTCGTTGTAGGCATCGTACGCCAGTTCGAAACCGCGCAACACCGCAAACAAGCGCGTGTCGTTTTTCGCATAGACCGGCGGCTCTCCACGCGTTACCGCAAGGATCTGGCGCTGGTTGATGAGATCCACATAACGGCGCAGCGGCGAACTCGACCACGCGTAATGATCCAGCCCCAATCCCTCGTGCGGCGCCGCCTGCAACTGCATACGCACCTTGCCACCCCCCTGCACGCGGTAAATACCGGGCACACCGGCCTCATCCAGCAACGCACCCCAACGGCTGTTGGCCAGGATCATCAACTCGGACACCAGCTTGTCGATGGGGTTGCCACGCAGGCGCCGCTTGATCTCGACCCGATCGCCCTCGACCTTGAAAATGAAATCGTGGCGCTGCACCGAGTCAGCCTTGCCGCGCGCCGCCTCCAGTTGGGTCGCAAAATTCCACAGCCATTCCAGCTCGCGGCGGAAGGCGTAATCGGGCGCCTCCGGATGACCGATACTGTCTTCGTTGAACACGGGCTCCAGCGTCTCGTGACGCAGGTTGGCAGAAATCGTCACCTGATCGACGCGGGTCTCAACGCTACGGATGATGTAATCCGCGCCCACCTCGACATACAGCGACAGCGCCGGGCAGGCACGCCCCTCCGCCAGGGTGTACGACTGCACGAGCGCGTCCGGCAACATGGTGATCTTGTGACCGGGCATATACACGGTGGACAACCGCGCCCCCGCCACCTTGTCCAGATCCGATTCCGGCGCGATCCCCAAGGCCGGACAGGCAATATGGATGCCGACACGCGCCCCGCCCTCGGGCCGGAAAATCACCGAAAAGGCATCGTCAATCTCGGTCGTCTCGGCATCGTCGATCGAAAAGGCCGGCGCATCGGCGGGCGGCAGATCGGCGGGCGGCGCCAATTCAGCCAGTGCGGGGAAACCCGTTCCCTTGGGGAAATGTTCGAGCAAAAAGCCTTGCAGGTGAAACTCGTGCGGATTGGCAATGGCCCCGCAGTGCTGAAAGAGGTGCAACGCCGACTGCCCGCTTTTCGTGCAGGCCTCATCCAACGCCTTGTACAGCAGCGTGTTTTTGTCTGGGCGATGCAAAAGCACGAACACCTGGCCGGCAAAGGCCTCCGGCAAATGCCCTGCCATCAGCTCCTCTACCCAGGCCGCCCGCTGCTCGGCCTCGCGGGCGCGGCGCTCCAGGCCGGCCTTGGCCGCCGCCAGCACCTCGGCCGGCGCAGCGCGATAACGACCCTTGCCCTTCTTGTGAAAATAAATCGGCGCTTCGTGCAATTTGAGCAGCACCGCCCCCGCCTCGGCCGGCGTGGGCGGATGGCCCCAATAATCCAGCGCAATCGCCTCAAAACCAAATTCGTCCGTACCCGCCACTTCCCAGAGGAAATCGGGGTCCAGTTCCGCCGCCAGACTGCGCGCCCCTTCAATTGCCTCGGCCGGCGAGGGCGCGGCAAAGCGCAACAGCACATTCGCCGCCTTCAACTTGCCGCGCTTGCCAAACTGCGACTCAATCTGCAGGGCGGCCGGGGTCTCGGACAGGATGCTGCCCGCCTTGATGTCGCCGTCTTCTTCGTAAATCAAATACATATTCAAAACTCTGCAATCTGTGAAAGATAATCGGCGAAGCGGGTAAAACCATGATCGCCGCCCTCCAAAAGGGTCTGCCTTCCCCCTGAGAAGTAAGCGGCCGCTTCGCGGTAATCGAGCACAGAATCGCCCTTTTCAGCCAATAACCAGTAACGCTCCGGGCGGGTGATAGCGGCGATTTTCAGGGCCTGTAATTCGGCCAGATGTTCTGGGCCAAACACATATTCAGAGCCATCGTGCCAGTTTGTTTGGGTGCGACCCACCTCGCGCACCAGTTTTTCGTCGCAGGCCACGCAGGGGTTCACCAGCACCGCCTTCAAGCCATGCCGCTCGGCCAGCCAGGTGGCGTAATACCCGCCCAACGAACTGCCGATCAGCGTGACGGGCGTCGCGCTTCCGGCAATCAGGCGCTCACACAAGGCCATCGCCGCCGCGGGCCGCACCGGCAAATCAGGGCACTGTGCCGCCAGACCGCGTTCGTTCGCCCAGGCCAGGAGTTGACGCGCCTTGCCGGACTGCGCGGAAGAATTAAAGCCGTGTAAATAGAGCAGCATCAGGCCAGGGCCTTCAGGAGTTTGTCGTGAATCCCGCCAAAACCGCCGTTGCTCATCACCAGGATGTGATCGCCGGAGCGGGCCGCAGCGACAAGGGCAGCAACCATGGCCGCGAGATCGGTGTCAGTGTGGGTTTTTTCGGCAATGGGCTGCAGGGCGGCCGCGACATCCCAATCTACGCCCCCGGCATAGCAAAACACGCGGTCAGCCAGGGCCAGGCTGTCAGGCAACTGCGACTTCATCGTACCCAGCTTCATGGTGTTGGAACGCGGCTCCAGCACCGCGAGAATGCGTTGGCCGCCCACCTTCGCGCGCAGCCCCTCCAGCGTCGTGGCGATGGCGGTCGGGTGATGGGCAAAATCGTCGTACACGGTGATGCCGTTCACCACGCCGCGCACCTCCATGCGCCGCTTTACATTTTCAAACCGCGACAGCGCCTCGCAGGCCACCGCCGGGGTGACGCCAACATGACGCGCGGCCGCCACCGTCGCCAGCGCGTTCTGACGGTTGTGCTCGCCCAACAGCGACCACTCCACGCGCCCCTGTTTCTCACCCCTGAACAACACCTCAAAGGCATTGGGGCCGTCGGCCACTGCCTGCCAACCGGTAGGGGCGGCAAAGTGCTCCACCGGCGTCCAGCAACCGCGCGACAACACCCGCTCCAGACTGGCCTCGCGACCATTGGCGACGATCAGCCCCTCGCCCGGAACAGTGCGTACCAAGTGATGAAACTGCGTCTCGATGGCCACCAGATCCGCAAAAATATCCGCGTGGTCGTATTCCAGATTGTTCAGAATGGCCGTGCGCGGACGGTAATGCACAAACTTGCTGCGCTTGTCGAAAAAGGCCGTGTCGTACTCGTCGGCCTCAATCACAAAAAACGGCGAATCGGTCAGCCGTGCCGAGATGCCAAAGTTTTGCGGTACGCCCCCGACCAGAAAACCGGGATTCAGGCCGGCATCCTCCAAGACCCAGGCCAGCATCCCCGAGGTCGTCGTCTTGCCGTGCGTCCCCGCAACAGCGAGTACCCACTTATCCTTCAGCACCTGTTCGTACAACCATTGCGGTCCAGATACATAAGGCTTGCCGCGATTCAGGATCGCCTCGATCAGCGGCTGCTTGCCCCGTGTCACCACATTGCCGATCACAAACAGGTCCGCGCCAATATCCACCTGCCCCGCGTCAAAGCCCTCGATCAGCTCGATCCCCTGCGCCTCTAGCTGCGTGCTCATCGGCGGATAAACATTGGCATCGCACCCGGTCACGGTATGCCCCGCCTGGCGGGCGATGGCCGCAATGCCGCCCATGAAGGTGCCACAGATGCCGAGAATATGGATGTGCATAAGAGAAGGCCAAGAAAAAACGGCGCCATGATAGCCGATCAGCACCGGCTAACGGACCCCACAATCCACCCATTTACACGATAGGCCATAGGCCATGGGTATAATGGCCGGCAATTTGTCCCATTGTTTATTTCCTTTTCCATAAAACCATGATCCATCTGTCCCCCTCTGCTGCCGTCAATGCCACCCTGTTTCTGCTCCTCAGCTTCTCGCTGGTGACTTGGTTTCTGATCTTTACCAAGTCCTGGATGCAGTGGCAATTGAATACGCTGGACGAAGATTTCCGCACCCGTTTCTGGGCCGCCGCCAACCTGATGGAGGCCGAAAAGGCCGCCCAAGGAAATGACGGCAGCCTGGCGCGCCTGTTCCGCGCGGGCATCAACAGCTTGCGCGAGGCTGACAAGGCCGGACAAAGCCTGCAACTCTCGGGCGACCGGCAGGACATTCTGGAACGGGGCCTGCGCCAACAGGTACAAATTGAACAACACCGTCTGGAATCCGGTCTCATGGTGCTGGCCAGCATTGGCAGCACCGCCCCCTTCGTCGGCCTGTTCGGCACCGTTTGGGGCATCATGACCGCGCTGCAAGACATTGCCCGGGCGGGAACCGCTGGTCTGGATGTGGTGGCCGGCCCGGTCGGCGAGGCCCTGATTGCGACAGCCATTGGTATCGCCGCGGCCATTCCGGCGGTTCTGGCCTACAACTACGGGGTTCGCAAGGTGCGCCTGATGGTGGCAGACCTGGAGCGCTTCGCCAACGACTTCCTGCATGTCGCGATGCGGACTGACTTCCGTCTGGAGACCTGAGATGGCCTTCCGCACGGAATCTGAATTTACCGCCATGAGCGAAATCAATGTCACGCCGCTCGTCGATGTGATGCTGGTTCTGCTGGTTGTCTTTATGGTCACCGCGCCGCTGCTGATGCAGTCGGTCTCGGTGAAGCTGCCCAAAACCGCCGCCGTCGCGCCGCTAAAACCCGCTGCGACGCTGGAACTCAGCCTGACCAATCAAGGCGAGATCCTGCTCGGTCGCAACAAGATTGCGGCCAGCGGTCTCGAGACCGAACTCAAGGCCCGCTTCGCCAAGACCCCGGACGCCGCCATCCGCCTGCGTGCCGATGA
>VGVU01000095.1 GCA_016873905.1 Betaproteobacteria bacterium
CCAAGAAACATCGCCAACACAAAATTGTTGGTCAGGAGCGTGCCGATAAAGATCTGAAACAGCGATTCATGCTCCATCTTTGGCCTCCTTGCGCATCTTCCACCAGGCAAACAGGAGCAACCAGCCGCCCAGGACGAAGAACCCCCCCGGCGGCAGGAGCATGACAATCCAGGGTTGGAAACCCGGCCCGAACAACGATATTCCGAACAAGGTGCCGGTACCAAAAATCTCGCGCACGCCACCGAGTGCGAAAAGGCCAATCGTGAAACCGATGCCCATGCCGAGCGCGTTAACCACGGCGGTCAGGGGAGGGTGTTTGGAGGCATGGGCCTCCGCACGACCCAGAATAATGCAGTTCACCACAATCAACTGAATGAAGGCACCCAGCGCCTCGTACAGGCCCAGGCTCAGGGCCTGTATTGCATAATCAACCACGGTCACGAAGCTGGCGATGATGACAATGTAGGTAGCGATACGCACCTCCTTCGGCACCCAGTTGCGGATGACTGACACCAACAGGCAGGAAAACACGAGCACGAAGGTCGTTGCCAGGCCCATGCCAAGGGCATTAATGGCCGACACGGTCACCGCCAAGGTGGGGCACATCCCCAACACCATGACAAAGACGGGATTCTGTTTCCAGATCCCTTCCATGAAATTTTCGAAGGCCGTCAGGGTATGTTCGCCGGGTTTCATGGCGGAGATTCCAGGTTATTCAGATGTGGATGCAGACGCGGTAGCAGGGTGCTGGCGCTATCGTTGATGCCACGCCCCACCGCGCGCGAAGTAATGGTCGCGCCAGAGATTGCGTCGATCTCCCAGGGATTGCGCTTGCTGCCATGTTTCACCGTCCGGATCGGATGCGCAAGGGCCTGACCAGAGGCATCCAGGCGCGCATCCAGGGCCACAAAGTTTTTCTGGAAGTCCGCGTCCGTGCGGATCTTGTCGCCAATACCCGGCGTCTCGCGATGCGCGCCCACGGCAAAACCGACAATCGCCTGCTGATGCGGATCATAGGCATACAACACCCGCACCACATCGGCATAACCAACCGCACCCGCCTCGGCCACCAGACCGCGCAGATGCCGATGGGCATCGTAAACCGCATAAACGCGTTGGGCCTCCTTGGGCATCGCCTGACCCGGCCGCAACAGGGTCGTTCCTTGCGCACTCACGGCATAAATATGCAGGCTCACCCCTTCAGGAATGAGGGAGAAAATGGAGCGCTCCAAGGCAATACGCCGATTCTTGGCGATAGGGTCCAGCGTACTTTGGAAGGCCGTAACGATCAGCACCCCGCACAACAGAGCGACGCCGCCGAGGGCGGCAATCAAGCGCCAACTAGTCGTTGTGGCCGTTGTTTCTGCCCCGGGATTCGGCAACGGCTCGCTCATGAGCCCACCCTCCATGGCTTGCGCCGCCCAAAAACCCGCGTCGGCAAACTGCGATCCAGCAAGGGCGCCAGCGCGTTACCGAACAGGATGGCATACATCACCCCCTCGGACAGACCGCCAAAATAGCGGATCAGGACCGTCACGACGCCAATCAGAATCGCGTAGGTCCAGACCGCCAGCGGCGTCACCGGCGATGTCGCCATGTCGGTCGCCATGAACATGGCTCCCAACATGAGGCCCCCCGACAGCAGGACGAAGACGGGCGGCGGGAAGAAATCGGGGTTGTAAAGATGGAAAGCCGAGGCCAGGATCACGGCAGACCCCATCATGCCGACCGGGATACGCCAGTCCAGCATGCCACGCAAGGCCAGATAAAGCCCACAAACCAGGATCAGCATGGCCGATGTCTCGCCCACGGAGGCGGTGGCAATACCCAGAATCAGGTCCTCGGGGGCCGTCAGTTGATGCTGGAACTTCCACATAGCCAACGGCGTTGCGCCCGTGAACGCATCCGCTGAGACAGCCTTGACCCACGCCGTGATATCCGGCGGAATCATCAGGGGCTGCGTCAGGGTCGTGGGGATGAACTCATGGAATCGGTTTGGGGCATAACTCGGGACCCAGGTGGCAATCGCCGACGGGAAGGCCGCCTGCACAAAGGCCCGACCCACGAGCGCCGGGTTGAATACATTCATGCCCAGGCCACCAAACAGGATCTTGCCCAACCCCATCGCCACCACGGCCGCCACGGCGGTCATCCAGAGCGGAAAGGAGGGCGGGAGAACCAAGGCCAGCAGGATGCCGGTAATCATCGCGCTCCAGTCCGACAGGGTCGAGGATTGCCCGGAAAGACGGTTGAATACGCGCTCGGTAGCCAGGCACACGACGACCGAAGTGATCAGCAGCGCCAATGCGGACAGGCCATATAACCAGATGGAGAACAGCGCGATCGGGAGCAAGGCCAGCACCACATTGAGCATGATGCTCTCAACGCTGACTCCCAGGCGTTCATGTGGGGCGCTACGCAGTTCCGTCATGGGCGGTCAGGCGGCACGGGCACGCAATAAACCCTTGGCAACGCGGAATTGCTGCACGAGAGGAATGCCGGAGGGGCACACCCAAGTACAACAACCGCACTCAAAGCAATCTGCAATATGGTAGTCGGCGCTCATACTGTCATAGTCCCGTTTCGCGGCCAGCATGCCCAGCAGGGCCGGATTAAGCCCCATGGGGCAGGCCTGAACACATTCGCCGCACTTGATGCAAGGGTACACCTTGGTAGCCGTTTCCCGGCTAATCCATTCACGGTCATACACCAAAATACCTGTCACGCCCTTGGTCACGGGGGCATCCAGCGAAGTAATCGCCTGGCCCATCATGGACCCGCCCAAGACGACCTCCAGTTCGGCGTGAGCCTCCCCATCCAGGGCGCCCGAACATTGCAACACATGACGGATCGGCGTACCCAAGGGCACCCAGAAATTACCCGGCCGCTTGACGGCCGGACCCGTCACCGTCACCACCCGCTCGGTCAGGCCCTCGCCCGCCGGAAGCAAACGACCCAGCAAGGTCAGAGTGCCCACATTATTGACCACGACGCCGATATCCAGGGGAAGCCCACCCGCGGGCACTTCCAGACCGAGAAGCGACTTGATCAGCATCTTCTCGGCGCCCTGCGGATATTTGGTCCGCACCATCTCAATCGTGACCCGCCCATCGGCCGGCAGAAGCGGGGTAAGCACCGCCACCGCATCGGGCTTGTTATCCTCGACGCCGATGATGGCGCGTTGGGCCCCCACCGCGCGCATCGCGTAGCCAATTCCGCGCAGCAAATCGGCTGGATGCTCGATCATGGTACGGTGATCGCAAGTCAGATACGGCTCGCATTCGCAGCCATTAACCACCAGGGTATGGATACGGCGTTCGGGGGGAATGCTCAGCTTGACATGACTGGGGAAGGCAGCGCCGCCCAGTCCCACCATTCCGCACTCCTTGACCGCGGCGAGGATCTCTTCAGGCGCGAGGGCCTCCATATCGCGTGGCTCACGCCAGAGAACCTCCTGGGTGGAGGAGTCGTAAGCGCGGATGATAATACTCTCCACCCACGCGCCTGAGGCGGACGGGTGCAGCCGGATCGCCTCCACTCGCCCGGTAACAGGGGAATGCAAAGGGACGGACAGGAATCCGTCAGCCCGTGCAATAGGTTGACCGCGAACCACTTCCTCTCCGGGCCGAACAAGGGGTACTGCCGGCTTGCCGATGTGCTGCGCGAGGGGGAGGGAAATGCGCGGCGCATACGGCAACCGACGAATCGGCTTGCCGGCAGTACTCTTGTGCGTGTCGGGGTGAACCCCGCGCGCGAAGCTTTTGCGCCTGAACAGCGAAACAATATACGAAGAGAGGCGGAAGGGCCTGGAAGGCCTCCCGTCTTGCCGGGAGGGCAGAGCGCCAGGCGCCTCAATCTCCTCTCTTCGTTCCATGATTGGTCGAGTCTCCATGACGATGGCATGGCTTAGTTGTATTTTGCCGCCCGCGCCATCAACTTCTCGATGCCCGGTTCATTCATGTTCCACGGCGTGCCCGGATGCAGACAGCCCGAGGTACATTTTTCCGCGGCCTTGACGAAGTCGGCAAATTTCGCGCCCTGCGGATTAACGACAATGGCCAGTTTCTGATCGTTGTAGACAAACGCCTTGGGCGCTATCGTGGTGCACTCATCGCAGGCCGAGCACTCGGGCGTATCAATATAAACCGACTCATACCCATCAGCCGCCGCAGCCACGGGGGACGCCGGCGTCGGGGCCGCAGATTCAGCGGGCACGCCACCCGAGCCCAACCCCACCAGGCTGGCCGTCAGATGCGCCAGAATCTCGGCGCGGGCCTTTTCAACAATCGCGCTCTCGTCAATCGCCCCCGCCGTCACTTTGGCCACATCCTTGAGCTGATGCCAGAACGCCAACCGCTCCTCGCAGGCATTGACCAAGGCCTGCGACACCATGGCCCGCATCAGCCGATTCTTCTTGTCCACCGCCCAGATAAACGGGAAACAGCCATCACGCTCGGATTCAGAGAGTTTGATGAAATCTGCGAGCAAGACCATGTCATCGTTCCAGGTCTCCTGCGGGGCCTTCTTGAACTGCTTGGCAAAGCGACCTTCCGTCAGGGCAAAGTCCGCAAAGGTCATCGGCAAGGTCATCTTCTGCGTCTGCCCCGCCTCGTCGGCATAGGCCAGCGTATATTCAGGCCAATCGGCCTCTAGCGCCGGATTGCCATCAAGGCTGACGCACTCGCTGAAGGTCGTGCCCTGATCGGGATCGTAACGGAACAGCGGATACGCACGCGACTCAACCGCCAGTTGCGACTGCTGGTTGGCACGATCGTCACCGACCCCGTGTTCAGGCGGACAAACGGCATAGATATTGAACAAGGCCGGGCGACGCGAGTTCAGACCGTCGATATAGCCCTCTATCAGATGTGTCGGCCGGGAGGTGGCGCTCTGCAACACGAAGGCAGAACGGTGCGCCATACCGATGAGCGACATCTCCTTGCGGATCTCTTTCTTGCCCGCCGCATTTTTTCCGAAGGGCGTCATATCCGCGACCTGAGACACAAAGGTGGAGGTTGCAGCCTGGCCGCCCGTATTCGAATAGACCTGGGTATCAACGACCACAATCTTGATCGG
>VGVU01000096.1 GCA_016873905.1 Betaproteobacteria bacterium
TCAATATCGAAATCAAACTGGCCTATCAGGAAGACCAGATCGAAGCGCTCAACCGGACGGTTTACGCGCAAGAACAAAGGCTGGCACAGCTTGAAACCGTTTTGGTGACGCTTGCCCAGCAACTGCGTACGCTCTCCGAGGCCGGGGGCGAAGGCCCCGGCGCATCCGAAAGGCCGCCGCATTACTGAGGCGCGGCCTTTTTAGCGGCGAATCTCCGCCAGCCGTTTTTCCAGTCGTTTGATGGAGACGGGCTCTGGGGTTTTGAGTTCTTGGGCGAAGAGGGAGACGCGCAGTTCTTCCAGCGCCCAGCGGAATTCGCTGGCTTTTTCGCCCTTGAGGGTGGTGGCGGCCTGGAGGAGGGGGGCCATGTCGCGTTGCTGTTGGGTGTCGCGCACCAGGTCGCGGGGGAGTTTTTCCAGCCGGCGTTCGATGGCGGCGAGGTAGCGGGGCAGGTGTTGCAGGCGCCTCGGCGGGTGTCTGGCGATGAAGCCCACAGAGACCAGGTCGGCGAGTTGCTGGTTGATGTCCTTTGCGGCGGTCGCGCAGGGGCTGGGGAGTTTGGCGATGCGGCCTTGCAGGGCGTGGGCGGTGACGATGCATTGCGCGGCAAGCTGGGCAATGCGTTCGGCCTCGCTGCCAAGGGCGCCGGAGGGGATCTGCGCCAGCGATGCGAACGCGGTACGGTCGCGTATCTCGGCCGGGTCGTGAATTGCCGCGGGGTTGGCTCCGGCGAGTTGGAACGCGGCCGTGTAGAGCACATCGCGGATCAGGACTTCGCCTTGACCGCCCCAGAGCCCGTAGGTGAGCAGGGCGGCCTTGAGCCGGTCGGCCACGGTCTTGTGGGTTTGTTTGAGGCGTGCGCCCTGGCTCAGCCAGTAGAGGCGCAACACGCCGCGCCGGTGGGCGGTGAGGGCGGCGTCACGGTGGTCGAGGGGTTTCAGGCTGACGCTTCCGTCGTCTTCTTCCACGAGGGCGGGCCAGGCGGTGAGGGTTTGTTTGTTGCGTTGCAGGCTGACTTGTTCGGGCAGGGCGTCAAAGTCCCAGTGGGTCAGGTGGTCGCGTTCGAGATGGGTTGAGGCACTCGCCAGATCGCTCTGCGCGGTGTGGCCGTAGGCATGGCGCAGGGCGTCAAGATCCCGGGATTCGTCGAGGCGTTGGTTGTCGGTGTCGAGGAGGCGGAAGTTCATGCGCAGGTGCGGCGACAGGGTCTCCTCGCGCCAGGCGTCGCGCGGGATGCGCACCCCGCTGCGGGTCTCCAGAAAGTCGGCGAGGGCGTCGGTGAGGGGGGTGTCGCTGGGCGTCAGGGCGGTGGCGGCGGCGCGGGCGTAGTCGGGGACGGGGACGAAGTTGCGGCGCAGGCCTTGCGGCAGGCTGCGAATCAGGCCCTCGATGCGGGCGGCAATGAGTCCGGGAACCAGCCATTCACAGCGCGCCGCAGGAATCTGGTTCAGGGCCGCGACGGGCGCTACGAGGGTGACGCCATCATCGCGGGCGCCGGGCTCGAAGCGGTAGGAGAGCCGCCAGCGCTGGTCGGCCCAGTCCAGCCATTCGGGGTGGGCATCAAGCCCCGGGTGTTGGGCCGGGAACAGGTCGGCGCGCTCCAGAAACAGGAGGCGTGGGTTGGCCTTCTCGGCGTTCTTTCGCCAGCGGTCAAAGCCGGCCCCATTGTGGATGTCTTCCGGGATGCGGGCGGCAAAAAAGGCGGCAACGGCGTCCTCATCGACCTCAATCCGGGCGTTACGGGTGCGCTGGGTGAGTTCGTCCAGCTCGGTGAGGAGGTCAAGGTTGTGGCGGAAGAAGGGGGCGCGGCTGTCCCATTCGCCTCGCACCAAGGCGTGCAGGATGAACAGGTCGCGGCACAGGGCGGGGTCGATGGGGCCGTAATGCACCCGCCGTTCATTGACGACGGGCAGCCCGTAGAGCGTGGCCTTGAGCAGGGCGTTGACTTGGGCGGGCCGTTTTTCCCAGTGCGGGTCGCTGTAGCTGAACTTGAGCAGGTGCGCGCCGGCGGTCTCGATCCATTCCGGCTCGACGCGGGCCACGGTGCGCGCATAGACGCGGCGGGTCTCGACGATCTCGGCGGCCATGATCCACTTGGGTTTTTGTTTTACGCCGGTGCCGGGAAAGGGCAGGAAGCGGATGTCGCGAGCGCCGAGGAAACTCCCGTCTTCGGTCAAGAAACCCAGGTTTCCGAGCAGGCCGGTGAGGAGGGCCTGATGGATGGGGGCGTAGCGTGCGGCCCAGGGGTCTTCGCCCGGGGCGGGCGGTTCGTCGCGGGTGGGGAAGCCGAGATCCTTCACCAGGCTGGTGAGCTGGTTGTACACCTCGCGCCATTCGCGGATGCGGAGCGGCGAGAGGAATTCGCCGTGGAGCAGTTCGCGCAGTTTGCGCTGGGACTTGCGGTGCGCAATTTGGCGCTCAATGTGCTGCCAAAGGTTGAGAATGGCGAGGAAATCCGAACGCGGGTGCATAAAGCGGCGGTGTTTCTCGTCGGCCGCCGGGGCGCGTTCCATGGGGCGTTCGCGCGGATCCTGTACCGACAGGAAGGCGGCAATCACCAGGATCTCGTGCAGGCAGGCGTGTTGGTGGCCGGCGATCAGCATGCGGCCAATGCGAGGGTCCACAGGCAGGCGGGCGAGCTGGCGGCCGATCCCGGTGAGGGCGTTGTCGGTATCAATGGCCCCCAGTTCGGCGAGGAGTTGCTGACCGTCCTTGATGCGACGCGGCTCGGGGGCGTCGAGGAAGGGGAAATCGGCAATGTCCGGCAGGGCCAGCGATTTCATCCGCAGGATGACCCCGGCCAGCGAGGAGCGCAGCAGTTCCGGCGTCGGGTAGTGGGGACGGGACTGGAAATCGGCCTCGGCATAGAGGCGGATGCAGACGCCGGGGCCCAGTCGCCCGCAGCGACCGGCGCGCTGGTTGGCCTGGGCCTGAGCGATTTTTTCGGTCTTGAGCTGTTCGATGCGGTTTTTCAGCGAGTAGCGTTTGACCCGCGCCAGCCCGGTGTCGATGACATAACGGATGCCCGGGACGGTGAGCGAGGTCTCGGCGACATTGGTGGCGAGGACGATGCGTCGCCCGCTGTGCGACTGGAAGATGCGGTCCTGTTCGGCAATCGACAGGCGGGCAAACAACGGCAGGATCTCGGTGTGATCCGGGTGGTGTTTGCGCAGGGCCTCCTGGGCCTCGCGGATCTCGCGCTCGCCGGGCAGAAAGACGAGGATGTCGCCGGGGCCGTGGTGGGCGAGTTCGTCCGTGGCGGCCAGAAGCGCGCTGTGCAGGTCGCCATCGGCGGCCTCCGCTGCCGCTTCGGCGTTCTCGATCGGCCGGTAACGCATTTCGACCGGATAGGAGCGACCTGAGACCTCGATGACCGGCGCGCCGTGGAACCACTTGGAGAAGCGGTCGGCCTCCAGGGTGGCCGAGGAAAGGATGAGCTTCAGGTCGGGGCGGCGGGGCAGGAGGTTGTGCAGGAAGCCGAGCAGGAAGTCGATATTGAGGCTGCGCTCGTGCGCCTCGTCGAGAATGATCGTGTCGTAGGCTGAAAGCCGGGGGTCGCCCTGGGTCTCGGCGAGCAGGATGCCGTCGGTCATCACCTTGATCTGCGTGGCCGGGCTGGCCTCGTCGGTGAAACGCACCTTCCAGCCGATGAATTGGCCGAGCGGGGTTTGTGTCTCTTGCGCCAGCCGCTGGGCGACACTGCGCGCGGCGATCCGGCGCGGCTCGGTCATGCCGATGCGGCGCGGGCGGCGGGTATCGCCAAGGCCTTGTTTGGCCAGCCAGGCGAGCTTGGGGAGTTGGGTGGTTTTTCCGGAGCCGGTCTCGCCGCAGACGATGATGACTTGATGCTTCTGGATGGCGGCGATGATGGCGTCGCGGTGCGCGGCAACGGGCAGGTCGCCGGGGAGTTCGATGTGGGGCACGGGGCCGGGCGCCGGATGCGGTGAGGCGGGGGACATGACTCAGCGATTCAGGTAACGGCGGTCATCGAAGGTGGCGATCCAGGCCGGTTTGTACACCACGATGAGGGTGATCAGCATGCCGGTCGAGAAGGCCTCGGCCCAGGCCATGAGCAGGCAATAGGGCAGGTATTGGTCGAGCAGGTAGTCAAGCGTGTAGGCCCCGGAGAAGGCTAAAAAACCTGTCGAGGCGAGGCCGGTCAGGCTGACGGCGAGGGCGGCACCGAAAAAGGCGTTGAGGAAGATGTAGATGAAGAAATGGTTGGTCACATGCCTGTCCACGAACCGGTACAGACGCCAGCTAAACAGGATGGGCAGGGCGCCGTAGATGAGCCAGTTGATGGGCCAGGCGTTAATTTGTCCTTGCCACAGCGCGAGCGCGGCATTGATGAGAGCGAACGCAAGGAGGGCAAACCACGGCCCGAACATGAGGGTGAGTGCGCTGGCGCCGAGGAGGTGGAAGGAGAGCCCGGGGCGGATGCCGGTATGGATCATCCAGAGCCCGAGGACGGCGACCGTCGCGCCGAGAAAGATGTTGAGGTCGTCCTGTTGTCGTAGCCGCTTCCAGTCGAGGCGTTTGGCCATGACGAGCAGCAGGAGAACGGCTGTTGCCCAGAGTGGGATCAACCAATCGGAGGGAAGGTTAGAGGTCACCAGATTCACGCCTTGAGTATACTGCGAGCCTCTGTATCCAAGACCTGCCGTTCATCATGCGCTTAGCCCTGTTTGACCTCGATAACACCCTGTTGGCCGGTGATTCTGATTTTGAATGGGCGCAATTTCTGATCCGCAAGGGAGTGCTCGACCGCGAGCTGTACGAGGCCCGGAACCAGCAGTTTTATGACGATTACAAGGCGGGTTGTCTCGATATCCATGCCTTTCTCGACTTCCAGTTGAAACCGCTGTCGCGTCATCCGCGCACGCAACTGGATGCCTGGCACGCCGAGTTCATGCGCGACCACATCATCCCCATGGTGGCCCAAGGTACGCCGGCGCTTCTGGCGCAGCACCGCGACGACACCTGCATGATCATCACCGCGACCAACAGTTTTGTGACCGGGCCGATTGCGCGTTATCTGGGCGTGCCGTACCTGATTGCGACGGAGCCCGAGGTGGG
>VGVU01000097.1 GCA_016873905.1 Betaproteobacteria bacterium
GGGGTGGAGTGTTTTGGCGCTGGCACTGCTGGCCGGCTGTGGTCAAAAAGATGACGGCAAGACCGTTGTCAAAATCGGTTCGGTTGCACCACTGACCGGGGCTCAGACCCACATTGGTAAGGACAATGAAAACGGCGCCCGCCTGGCGCTGGACGAGATCAATGCGGCTGGCCTGACGCTAGGCGGCAAGCCGGTGCGGCTGGAACTCATCGCCGAAGATGACGGTGCCGAACCCAAAACGGCAACCATCGTGGCGCAAAAACTGGTTGATACCGGGGTTGCGGGCGTCATCGGTCACCTCAATTCGGGCACCAGTATCCCGGCCTCCAAGCTCTATCACGATGCGGGTATTCCTCAGATTTCGCCCTCGGCAACGGCCGTCAAATACACCGCGCAGGGCTTCAAGACCGCCTTCCGCGTGATGGCCAACGATGCCCAACAGGGCGCGGCACTCGGCCAGTTTGCGGTCAAGACCCTGAAGGCGCAGAAAATCGCCATCATTGACGATCGCAGCGCCTACGGCCAGGGATTGGCCGACGAGGTGGAGAAGGCCGTCAAAGCGGCAGGCGGCACCATCATTGATCGCCAGTACACCAACGACAAGGCCACCGATTTTGCCGCCATCCTGACCGTCATCAAAGGCAAAAACGCCGACCTGATCGTGTTTGCCGGCATGGACCCGCAAGGCGGCCCGATGGCCAAACAGATCAAGTCGCTGGGCCTGAAGGCCCGTCTGTTGGGTGCCGATGGCATCCAAAACGGCAACTTCATCAAGCTGGCCGGTGCCGATGCCGAGGGCGCCATTGCCTCGTCGCCGGGCCTGCCGCTGGAAAAGATGCCGGGCGGCCCCAGCTTCAAGCAGCGCTTCAACGCCAAGTATGGCGAGATTCAGGTCTATGCGCCCTACGCCTATGACGCCATGCAAGTCTTCGTCGCCGCCATGAAACGCGCCGACTCGGCCGATCCGAAAATGATCCTTGCTGAACTGGCCAAGACCGATCATACCGGCGTGACCGGGCAGATTCGCTTCGACGCCAAGGGCGACACTGTCGGCGGCGCAGTCACCTTGTATCAAGTCAAGAACGGTGCCTGGGTGCCGCTCGAGACGATCCAGTAAAACTGGCCCCGTAGCCTCGCGTGGACATCTTCGCCCAGCAAATCGTCAACGGTCTGGTGCTGGGCAGTATTTATGCCCTGGTCGCGCTGGGCTACACCATGGTGTACGGCATCCTGGAGCTGATCAATTTCGCTCACGGCGAGGTCACCATGGTCGGCGCCCTGATCGCCTTGGCCGTTATCGGCGCGCTGTTGGGTGTTGCGCCCGACCTGCCGGGCATTCTGGCGGTCATCGCCGGGGCCTTGGTCGCCATCCCCGCCTGCATGTTGCTCGGCTACACCATCGAACGCGTGGCCTACCGCCCGCTTCGCCAGGCCCCACGACTGGCCCCGCTGATCACTGCCATTGGCGTGTCGATCATCCTGCAAAATGTCGCCATGCTGATCTGGGGGCGGCAATACATCGCCTTTCCCCCCATCCTGCCGCAGGCCACCTTCCAGATTGCCGGGGCGCAGGTATCGGCCCTGCAAATCTTCATCGTCCTGCTCTCAGGCGTCGCCATGGCCGGCCTTTGGTTCATGGTGCAACGCACCCGCCTGGGCCGCGCCATGCGCGCCTGTGGAGAGTCGCGCGAGACCGCCAGCCTGATGGGTATTGATGTCAACCGCATCATCTCGACGGCCTTCATTATCGGCTCAGCGCTGGCCGCCATCGCCGGCCTTATGGTGAGCGCTTACTACGGTCTTGCCCACTACTACATGGGCTTCATGCTCGGACTCAAGGCCTTCTCCGCGGCCGTTCTGGGGGGCATCGGCAACCTTGGCGGCGCAGTGCTGGGGGGGCTCTTGCTGGGCGTGATCGAGGCCTTGGGCGCGGGCTATATCGGCGACATCACGGGCGGTTTTCTGGGCAGCCATTATCAAGATGTGTTCGCCTTCCTCGTTCTCATCGCCGTCCTGGTCTTCCGTCCCTCGGGCCTGCTGGGTGAGCGCGTTGCCCAACGCGCTTAAAGACCCGTCCGCACCGCCATGATATCTGCCTTGCGCGCTCGTCCCCGTCTCAATCTGGCCCTCCTGGCCATACTGCTGGCGCTGCTCCCCTTTATCGCCGGGGAGTTGATTGGGCAAAGCGGGGTGCGCATGCTCGACTTTGCCCTGCTGTATGTCCTGCTGGCACTGGGCCTCAATCTGGTGGTGGGCTACGCGGGCTTACTGGACCTAGGCTACATCGCCTTTTACGCGCTGGGCGCGTATTTCTATGCCTGGCTGGCCAGCCCACATTTTGGCCTGCACCTGCCCTTCTGGATGATCCTGCCGATGGGCACGCTGTTTGCCGCCGCCTTCGGATTGCTGCTCGGCGCACCCACCCTGCGTCTGCGCGGCGACTATCTGGCCATCGTCACCCTGGGCTTTGGCGAGATCATCCGCATCTTCATGAACAACCTTAATGCGCCGGTCAACATCACCAACGGCCCGCAGGGCATGGACCTGATCGACCCAATTCAAATCGCCGGAGTCGGCTTTACCGGTACGCACGAGCTGTTTGGGTTGACGCTGCCGGCCACCTATCTTTATTACTACCTGTTCCTCGCCCTAACCCTGGTGGCCATCCTGGTGGCCTATCGCCTGCAAGACTCGCGCATCGGGCGGGCCTGGTCCGCGTTGCGGGAGGATGAGGTCGCCGCCACGGCGATGGGCATCAACACCCGCAACCTCAAGCTCCTGGCCTTCGCCATGGGGGCCACCTTCGGCGGGCTGGCCGGCGGCTTGTTTGCCGCCTTTCAGGGCTTCATCAGCCCGGAGAGCTTTAATTTGATGGAGTCGATCCTGATCCTGTGCATGATCGTGCTGGGTGGCATGGGGCATATTCCAGGCGTGATCGTCGGCGCGGTGCTGCTAACGATTCTGCCCGAGGCGCTGCGCTATCTCGGCGACCTGCAACGCGCCACCCTGGGCGAGGTCATCGTCGATACCGCCAACCTGCGCATGCTGATCTTTGGCCTGGCCCTGGTACTGATGATGCTGTACCGGCCGGCGGGCTTGTGGCCATCGCGCCAACGCCAACGCGAGTTGACCGCCAAGGGCGAGGTTGCCATTCATGAACAGGAGTCGTTGGCCGATGTGCAGCGCTAAGGCCTTGCTGGAGGTCTCCGGAGTCGGTAAACGCTTTGGCGGTCTGGCGGCGCTGTCCGAGGTCAGCCTGACCGTGCAAGCGGGCGAGATTTACGGCCTGATCGGTCCCAATGGTGCCGGAAAGACGACCCTGTTCAACTGCCTGACCGGTCTCTACGACCTCTCGGAAGGCCAAATTCGTCTGGCGGGTGAGGCCATTCAGGGACTCAAACCGCATGCCATCGTCCAGCGCGGTTTTGCCCGCACCTTCCAGAACATCCGCCTGTTTGCCAATATGACGGCGCTGGAAAATGTCATGGTCGGTCGCCACCCGCGCACCCGGGCCGGGATTCTGGGCAGCGTCTTGCGCACCGCGGCCGAGCGGCGTGAAGAGGCAGCGATCCGCGAGGCCGCGCATTTTTGGCTAGAACGCGTCGGCCTGAATGCCAAGGCGCGTAGCCTGGCCGGTCATCTGCCTTATGGCGCCCAGCGACGACTGGAGATTGCCCGGGCCCTGGCCACCGAGCCACGCATCCTGGCCCTGGACGAACCCGTCGCCGGGATGAACCCCAGCGAACGGCGCGACATGGCCGACCTGTTTCTGCGTCTGCGTCACGACCATCAACTCACCCTGCTCTTGATCGAGCACGATGTGAAACTGGTCATGGGCCTGTGCGACCGCGTCGCGGTGCTCGACTATGGACGCAAGATTGCCGAGGGCAGCCCGGCCAGCGTGCAACGAGATCCGGCCGTCATCAAGGCCTATCTGGGAGGGCACGCCGCATGAGGCCAGCCTTTCTCAGCGTCAAACAACTCAAGGTTGCCTACGGCGGCATTGAGGCGGTGCGCGGCGTCGATCTGGAGGTCCACGAGCGCGAGTGCGTCTGCGTCATCGGCGCCAACGGCGCGGGCAAGAGCAGCCTGCTCAAGGGCCTGATGAATCGGGTCACGCATCGCGGCGAGGTGCACCTGCAAGACGAGCGCCTGAGCCATTTGCCCACCCATGCCATCGTAGAACGCGGTCTGGTGCTGGTGCCGGAAGGGCGCGGCGTGTTCGCGCGCATGACGGTGGCCGAGAACCTTGATCTGGGCGCCTACCTGCGTCACGACAAGGCCGCTGTTGCCGCCGATCTGGCC
Source organism: Betaproteobacteria bacterium (assembly GCA_016873905.1). Lineage (GTDB taxonomy): Bacteria > Pseudomonadota > Gammaproteobacteria > Burkholderiales > Thiobacillaceae > QYQG01. The sequence continues at coordinate 4,306 of VGVU01000097.1, forward strand.
CAGGTGTTTGAGGTCTTTCCGCGCCTTTTTGAGCGCCGCCATCAGTTGGCTGGCACCCTCTCGGGCGGCGAACAACAGATGCTGGCCATGGGCCGCGCCCTCATGGCGCGGCCACGCCTCTTGTTGCTCGATGAACCGAGCATGGGCCTGGCCCCGCTCATGGTGGATCAGATCTACACCCACATCGCCCGCATCGCTGCGGCAGGCACAGCCATCCTGCTGATCGAGCAGAACGCGCATCTGGCGCTGCAAGTCAGCCAGCGCGGCTATGTCATGGAAAGTGGCCAGATGGCCTTTGACGGCGCCAGCGCCGATCTAGCGCACGATGCCCGGGTGCGCAGCGCCTATCTGGGCGAAACCCGCGCCGACTAAGCTGCCGACCAGGCCGCCGACTCACCCGCACTGCTCAGAGCGCAGCCTCCGTACGGTTCCTCTGCGCGATCCTTCCGCACTATCTTTAGACCCATCAACTCCGGGGCCTATTCGCCCTGTGGTCAGAAAACCACAGCGAAATATTTAGGTCATATCGCTGGATATATGTCTTGCGTTATATGTCGTTTCGTGTAGAATGCCTTCCATCGCGGTTCGGTACCTCCGGTCTGGCCACGAAAAGTTTTCTAACCTTTCTTTTATCTTTTGGAGATTTACAAATGAAACTGTCTGCTCT
>VGVU01000098.1 GCA_016873905.1 Betaproteobacteria bacterium
CCGCTGTGGCTGACCGCAAGCACGGTCTGGCCCTCGTGGTGGCGGACGATCTCGCGAAAACCGTCCATCACCCGCGCGGCGAAAGCGTGCATGTCTTCGCCGCTTTCAAAGTCGTAATCCGGGTCGCGGGCGATATATCGGGCATGCGCCTGGGGATAAAGCCCCAGCGCCTCTTGCGCGGTGATGCCCTGGAAAATGCCGTAATGGCGCTCCCGCAGCTTGGGGCTGGGTCGCACCACATGTTCTTCCCGGGCGGCGATGTAAGCGGCGGTTTCCATCGCCCGGGCCAGGTCGCTGCTATAGATGGCGGCAAAGCGGTGATGCGCGGCATTGAAGGCCATCGCCAGCGCCTGCGCGTGCCCGGTCTCGTTGAGGGGAATGTCGGTATGACCCTGAATGCGTTTCTCCACATTCCAGTCGGTTTCACCGTGGCGGACGATACAAAGGCGGGTCGTCATGGGCAGGCGTCCTATTTCACTTCATCGCTTGCCGCCGCCCGAGGCGCGCAACAGCACCGCATCCATCGCCCGCGTTGACAACACCCGCCGCAACCACCAGAACAGATGCGACGGCACCGTCACCGGATAACGCGCCCGCGGCCGCGGACTTTCCAGGGCGTGAATCACTTTATCCAGCACGGCCTCCGGCGGCAGGGTAAACGGCGCCGCCGGACCGGGTTTCTGTAGGCGCGCCATCTGGCCCTCGTATTCGCGGCGATGCCGGCTCGCCTGCCAGTCGATATGGCGCAAAAAGTGCGGCAGACAGTTATCCCGGAAGCGCGAGGTAATCGGCCCGGGCTCGACCAGACTGACAGAAAGGCCCGTGCCGGAGAGTTCCTGACGCAAGGTATCGACCATGCCTTCGAGCGCAAACTTGGCCCCCACATAGGCACCGCGATAGGCGAAGGCCGCATAACCCAGCACCGAGCTATTGAACACAATGCGCCCCGCGCCCTGCTGGCGCAGCACCGGAATCAGCCGATTGGTCAGCTCAATCCAGCCAAACAGATTGGTCTCGAACTGCGCCCGCAAGGCCGCACGGGTCAGGTCCTCGACCGCGCCCACCTGACCATAACCGCCATTGTTGAACAGCGCATCCAGGCGTCCGCCGGTCGCCGCCAGCACCGCATCCACCGCCGCATGAAGGGATGCCGAGTCGTCCAGATCAAGCCCAAACGCCTCGAAGCCCTCATCTTCCAGTCGCGTCACATCCTCGGCCCTGCGCGCCGTCGCCAACACCCGCCAACCCCGCGCACGCAAGCCATGCGCCACGGTATAACCGATGCCGGAAGAGCAACCGGTGATGAGAACGCTGCGTTCAGTCATCGTGCACCTCCACCCCAAACAACTGTTTCTTCAGGCCAAACAGCCGATCGCGCAGCTCGGCGGCGCGTTCAAATTGCAGATCACGGGCGGCGGTTTGCATCTCTTTTTCCAGTCGTTTGATCTCGCGTGCCAAGGCCTTTTCGTCCATCGCCGCGTAGGTCGCAGCCGCCTCGGCCACCTTGCGTTCCTTCTGCGCGGCATTGGCATCGTACACCCCATCAATGATGTCCTTGATGCGTTTGAGCACCCCGCGCGGGGTAATGCCATGCGCCTGGTTGAATGCCATCTGTTTGGCGCGGCGGCGCTCGGTCTCGTCAATGGCGCGGCGCATGGAGCCGGTGATCTTGTCCGCGTACAGGATCGCCGTGCCGTTGAGGTGGCGGGCCGCGCGGCCGATGGTCTGGATCAGACTGCGTTCGCTACGCAAGAAACCTTCCTTGTCTGCATCGAGAATCGCCACCAATGAAACCTCTGGCAAATCAATCCCTTCCCGCAATAAGTTAATGCCAACTAAGACATCGAACTCACCCAGACGCAGGTCGCGCAGGATCTCCACCCGCTCCACCGTGTCGATGTCCGAGTGCAGGTAGCGCACCTTGATGCCGTGCTCGGTGTAATAGTCCGTCAGTTGTTCGGCCATGCGTTTGGTGAGGGTGGTCACCAGCACGCGTTCGTTATTGGCCACGCGCCGGGTGATCTCGCTCATCAGATCATCCACCTGGGTCCCCGCCGGACGCAGGATAACCTCCGGATCCACCAGCCCGGTTGGCCGCACCACCTGTTCAACCACCTGCTGCTGATGCTCCGCCTCGTAGGGGCCGGGGGTCGCCGAAACGAACACCGTCGGTCGCATCATGGCCTCGAACTCCTCGAAGCGCAGCGGCCGGTTGTCCAGCGCCGAAGGCAAACGGAATCCGTAATCGACCAGATTTTCCTTGCGCGCCCGGTCGCCCTTGTACATCGCCCCCACCTGCGGCACCGCGACATGCGACTCGTCAAAGAACATCAGCGCGTCCGCCGGCAGATAGTCAATCAGGGTTGGCGGCGGCTCGCCCGGTTGGCGGCCAGAGAGATGCCGAGAGTAGTTTTCAATCCCCTTGCAAAAGCCAATCTCGGACAAGAGCTCCAGATCAAAACGGGTGCGCTGCTCAATGCGCTGCGCCTCGACCAGCTTGCCCTCGCGGTTGAACCAATCCAGCCGCGCGGCCAGCTCGAGCTTGATCGTATCCACCGCACGCAACACCGTTGCCCGCGGCGTGACATAGTGACTGGACGGGTAAATCGTGAACCGGGCGGGCTTGCCCAGCACCTCGCCGGTCAGCGGATCAAACAGGGCCAGCGCCTCGATCTCGTCGTCGAACAGGGCGATGCGCACCGCCGTCTCGGCATTTTCAGCCGGGAAGATGTCGATGCTGTCGCCGCGCACGCGGAAGGTCCCGCGCGCAAAATCCGCCTCGTTGCGCGTGTACTGCATCTCGGTCAGCCGCTTCAGGATCGCCCGCTGTTCCATGCGTTCCCCCTGGCGCAGGTGCAAGATCATGCCGTGATAGTCGGACGGATCGCCAATGCCGTAGATCGCCGAGACCGTGGCCACGATCACACAATCGCGCCGCTCCAGCAGCGCCTTGGTCGCCGATAGGCGCATCTGCTCGATATGTTCGTTGATCGCGCTGTCTTTTTCGATAAACAGGTCGCGCGCCGGGACATAGGCCTCGGGCTGGTAATAGTCGTAATAGCTGACGAAATACTCGACGGCGTTGTCGGGGAAGAACTCGCGGAACTCGCTGTACAACTGCGCCGCCAGCGTTTTGTTGGGCGCCAGCACAAAGGCCGGCCGGCCCATGCGCGCGATGACATGAGCCATCGTATAAGTCTTGCCCGAGCCGGTCACCCCCAGCAGGGTCTGAAAACGGTTGCCGCGCTCAAACCCCGCCACCAGCGCCGCAATCGCCGCCGGTTGATCGCCGGCCGGGGCAAAGGGCTGGTGCAGGGCAAACGGACTGCCGTTGAAATGCAGCACATCCACACCCGCCGGGGTGCTGTCAGGGGAAGTGGACATTGGGTAGAATCACGAACTTGAAAGAGGTCTGCAACACAAAAGTGGCAGACGGCACGGATGCCGTCGGGCCGACCGATTATCCCGGATTTTCCAGTAAAGCGTTCCCATCATGCCCGTATCACCCTTTGCCGCCATCGAATTAGCCCCACGCGATCCCATCCTGGGTCTCAACGAGGCCTTCAACACCGACCCCCGCAGCGACAAGACCAACCTCGGCGTCGGCGTTTATTACGATGCCAACGGCAAGATCCCCCTCCTTGCCTGCGTCAAGACCGCCGAGGCCGAGCGCGTTGCAGCCGGCCTGCCGCGCGGCTACCAGCCCATTGAAGGCCCGGCCGCCTACAACCGCGCCGTGCAGGGCCTGCTTCTGGGAGGCGACTCCCCCCTCCTCGCCGCCGGCCGCGTCGTCACCGCCCAATCCATCGGCGGCACCGGCGCACTCAAGATAGGCGCCGACTTCCTCTACCGTCAGATCGGCAGCCGCACAGTCCACATCAGCGACCCCAGTTGGGAAAACCACCGCGCCCTGTTCGAGGCCGCCGGCTTTGCCGTCGCCGACTACCCTTATTACGACGCCGAAACGCGCGGTGTCCGCTTCGACGCCCTGATGGCCTACCTGAACGGCCTGCCCAGCGGCGATGTCGTCCTTCTCCACGCCTGCTGCCACAACCCCACCGGCGCTGACCTGACCCCGGCCCAGTGGACCGAGATCATTCGCGTCTGCGCCCAACGCGCGCTCATCCCCTTCCTCGACATCGCTTACCAGGGCTTTGCCGATGGCATCGACGCCGACGCCGCCGCCGTGCGCCAGTTTGCCGACGCAAACATCAACTGCCTCATCGCAAGCTCCTTCTCCAAGTCCTTCTCGCTCTATGGCGAACGGGTGGGCGCCCTCTCGGTGCTGTGCGCCAATGCGGACGAGGCGACGCGAGTCCTGTCGCAGGTCAAGCGCGTCATCCGCACCAACTATTCCAATCCGCCCACCCACGGCGCCGCCGTCGTCACCGCCGTCCTCACCCAGGCCCACCTGCGCCAGCAATGGGAAGACGAGCTGGCCGCCATGCGCGAGCGCATCCGCGCCATGCGCGGCGACCTCGTCACCGGCCTCGCTGCCCAGGGCGTGGACACCGACTTTGGCTTTATCAATCGCCAGCGCGGCATGTTCTCCTACACCGGACTGACGGCGGCCCAGGTCGAAAAGCTGCGTGCCGAACACGGCATCTACGCCGTCTCCACCGGCCGCATCTGCCTGGCTGCACTCAACCCGGGCAATCTTGATCGCGTTGCCGATGCCATTGCCAAGGTCCTCAAGACCTGAGCGCCACAAATACCGTCCAGAACGAAAAAAAGCGCATTTAGCCTTGACCTCAACCGTCACAAATCCGTAGAATGCGCCTCTCTTGAAGGATCGGTATTGATGACCTCAAGAAGCTCTATTCCCCGATAGCTCAGTCGGTAGAGCAACGGACTGTTAATCCGTGTGTCCCTGGTTCGAGCCCAGGTCGGGGAGCCAAATACAGCAAGGCCCACAGCAATGTGGGCCTTTTGCTTTTCCAGCTTGGAGCACACCGGA
>VGVU01000099.1 GCA_016873905.1 Betaproteobacteria bacterium
GACCCGGCGCGTTTCTTGGGGACAACAACGCTGTGAGGATAACTCATGAATAAGCTGCTGAATCGCTTTGAAGAACTGCTGGTCATGACCTTTATGGCGCTGGCGACGCTGGTTACCCTCGCAGCGGTCCTGCACCGTTACTTTTCCGGCCTGGCCATCCCCGTTGTACAGGATTGGCTGTTAGGGCTGCGTTTTGCGTGGTCGCAGGAACTCACCATCATTCTTTTTGTCTGGATGGCCAAGTTTGGTGCGGCCTATGGGGTCCGAACCGGTATCCATGTTGGGGTGGATGTCTTGGTCAACCGTCTGAAGGATGGCCATCGGCGCGTGTTCATTGTGTTTGGCTTGCTCGCCGGTGCCCTGTTTACCGGCATCATCAGTATCCTCGGAGCCCTCTTCGTCTGGGAGAACGGTGCGCATTACGCATCTTTTCACGCGCTGGGGATGGATGTCTCAGCCCTGACCGAGGGGCCGGTTACGCCAGACCTGGAATGGCCCACCTGGATTGTCTATTCCGCCATTCCGCTGGGCTCGGCGCTGATGTGCTTTCGCTTTCTGCAGGTTGTCTGGGGCTTTTTGCGCACCGGGGCGTTGCCACAGCACGATCACGGCCATGTGGATGGCGTTGACAAATCGGATCACCCTGATGACACCTGGCCACCCAAGGCGGGCGATGAAGACCGCCTCTATCGCATGGATGACGACCTGCATCCCCATGACCTGAGCCGGAAGGATCAATAACCATGACCGCGCTCATTATCTTTGCCCTGTTGTTGGTGCTCATGCTCACCGGCATGCCCATTTCCATTTCCCTGGGCCTGACGGTACTGACCTTTTTGTTCGCCTTCACCGATGTCCCGATTGAGGCGGTGGCGCTGAAGCTGTTCACCGGCATCGAGAAGTTCGAGATCATGGCGATTCCGTTCTTCATCCTCGCCGGCAACCTGCTCACGCACGGCGGCGTGGCCAAACGCATGATCGCCTTTGCCACCTCGCTGGTCGGGCACTGGCCGGGCGGTCTGGGCCTGGGGGCGGTGGTGGCCTGTGCGCTGTTTGCGGCGGTGTCGGGTTCCAGCCCGGCAACGGTGGTGGCCATCGGCTCCATTCTTTTGCCGGCGATGGTCAAGGCGGGGTATCCGGTGCGCTTTGGCGCCGGGGTGGTTGCCAGTTCCGGTGCCCTGGGCATCCTCATCCCGCCGTCCATCGTCATGGTGATGTACGCGGTGTCCACCAACAGCTCGATCGGCGCGCTGTTCATGGCCGGCATCATCCCGGGGTTGATTCTGGCGGCCATGCTGCTGGGCACCACCTGGTACCGCGCCTGGAAGAACAACTATCCGCGCGAACGCCGCGCCACCTGGGACGAGCGTTGGCAGGCCTTCCGCGAAAGCATCTGGGGCCTGATGCTGATCATCGTGGTGATGGGTGGCATCTATTCCGGCCTGTTCACCCCCACCGAGGCGGCGGCGATGAGCGCGGTGTACGCCTTCATCATCGTTGTCTTCGTGTACAAGGATTTCTCGCTCAAGGACATGCCGAAGGTCTTGTTGTCTTCGGCCAACATGAGCGCGATGCTGCTCTACATCATCACCAACGCGGTGCTGTTCTCCTTCCTGCTCACGCACGAAAACATCCCGCAGTCGGTGGCGGACTGGCTGATGAGCAGCGGCATCGGCGTCATCGGCTTCCTGATCACGGTGAACATCCTGCTGCTGGTGATGGGCAACTTCATGGAGCCATCGTCGATCATCCTGATCACCGCGCCCATCCTGTTCCCCATCGCCATGAAGCTGGGCATTGACCCGGTGCACTTTGGCGTGATGGTCACGGTGAACATGGAGATCGGCATGATCACGCCGCCGGTGGGGCTGAATCTCTATGTGGCCAGCGGTATCAGCAAACTGGGCCTGACCGAGATGTCCATCGCGGTGTGGCCGTGGCTGGTGACAATGCTGGTGTTTCTGGTGCTGATCACCTTCGTGCCCGAGGTGTCGCTCTGGCTGCCGCGCATGCTGGGCATGATCTAGCCCGGATATTTCATGAAATATCTGGTCTAGGACGCGGGCGGTAGAATGTCAGCCTCTTTCATCTGAACTGTTAAATATCATGTCCGACCTGAAAAAACGCGCGCTTGACTATCACGAGTTTCCGCGCCCGGGAAAAATCTCGGTGGAATCTTCCAAACCCTGCGCCACGCAGGCGGAACTGTCGCTGGCCTACACCCCCGGCGTGGCCGAGCCGGTGCGCGCCATCGCTGATGACCCTGCCAACGCCTATCGCTACACCAACAAGGGCAATCTGGTCGCCGTCATCACCGACGGCACCGCCATCCTCGGCCTGGGCAACCTCGGACCGCTGGCCTCCAAGCCGGTGATGGAAGGGAAGGGCATCCTGTTCAAGCGCTTCGCCGGCATTGATGTGTTCGACATTGAGGTGGCTGCACCCTCCGTGGCGTCCTTCATCGAGACCGTGGTCAACATTGCGCCGACCTTTGGCGGCATCAATCTGGAAGACATCGCCGCACCGCATTGCTTTGAGATTGAAACGGCCTTGAAGCAGCGCCTCGATATTCCGGTGTTTCATGACGATCAGCACGGCACGGCCGTGGTGATGTGTGCCGGGCTGCTCAATGCCCTGGAGGTTCAGAATAAGGCCTTGGCGGACATCAAGCTGGTCTGCCTGGGGGCTGGCGCAGCGGGTCTGGCCTGTATGCGCTTGTTAATTGCCATGGGCGGCAACAAGGCGAACATGACCTTGGTCGATTCCAAGGGCGTTATCCATGACGGTCGCACGGATCTTAACGCCCACAAACAAGAATTTGCCCGGACGACCGAGCTGCGCACGCTGGCCGATGCCATGACCGATGCGGATGTGTTCATTGGCGTCTCGGGGCCCAATCTGGTCACGCCGGCGATGGTGAAAAGCATGGCGGCGCGGCCGATCCTGTTTGCCATGGCCAACCCGGATCCGGAGATCAGCCCGGCGGAGGTTCATGCCGCGCGCGCGGATGCGCTGATGGCTACGGGGCGTTCCGATTACCCCAATCAAGTCAACAATGTGCTCGGGTTTCCCTACATTTTTCGGGGCACCTTTGATGCCCGCGCCAAGGCCATTACCCAGCCGATGATGATTGCAGCGGCAGAGGCGTTGGCCGCTCTGGCGCGCGAGCCGGTACCGGCCGAGGTGTTGGCGGCGTACAACCTTGACCGGTTGGCCTTCGGTCGCGACTACATCATCCCCAAGCCCTTCGACCCGCGCCTGATTGAACGCATCCCTCAGGCCGTGGCGGCTGCGGCTCGGGCCTCCATGTAAGGTAAACAATGGTTTCTACCGTGCCCCGCAAACGCATCTTTTATCTCAATCTGCTTCAGATCTGGCTGCCGATCGGCGCTTATGTGTCCATTCTGCATCGGGCCAGCGGTGTGTTGTTGGGTCTGAGCATCCCGGGCCTGCTCTGGGTGTGGTCGGTCTCGTTGGGTTCGGCCGAGGGCTTTGCGTCGGTGCAGGCGATGTTGCGCGGCGGGCCTGGCCTGTTGCTGGGTTGTGTGCTGTTGTGGGCCTTCCTGCATCACCTGTTGGCCGGGCTGCGGCACCTTGGGTTTGACCTTGGGTGGGGCGAATCCCGATTGGCTGCGCGCCGGTCGGCGTGGCTGACGCTGCTCCTGTCCGTGGTGATCTTGCTGGGATTGACGCTGTCATGACGGCCTTGATGAGGAAGATGCCATGAGACATCCTGGCGGTGCGCGGAGCGGGCTGACGATCTGGTTGTTGCAACGGGTCAGTGCGGCGTGGATGGTGTTGATGACCCCTTTTATGGCGTGGCTGTTTCTGGCGGGTCCATCGGAATATTCCGCTTGGGTGGCCCTGTTCCAGCCGCTTTACGCCAAGCTCCTTGCGCTCCTGACGGTGGCCGCCTTGCTGGTCCACGCATGGATCGGCCTGCGTGAAGTGATGATGGATTATGTCCAGATCATGGCCTTGCGCCTGCCGCTCCTTTTTGCCTTTCTGATGGGCGCCTTGTTGTGTTTTGGTTGGGCCGCACACATCCTCTGGAGTCTTGCATGAGTAGTATCCGCACCTACGCAAAGCGATCCTTTGACGCGGTGATCATCGGGGGTGGCGGCTCGGGCCTGCGCGCGGCGCTGACCCTGGCCGAGGCCAATCTCAAGGTGGCACTGATCTCCAAGGTCTTTCCAACCCGCTCGCATACGGTCTCGGCCCAGGGCGGCATCACCGCCGCGTTGGGCAATGTCGATGACGACAATTGGCACTGGCACATGTATGACACGGTCAAGGGCTCGGACTATCTGGGCGACCAGGATGCCATCGAGTTCATGTGCCGCAATGCGCCCTCGGCGGTGTATGAGCTGGAGCACATGGGCCTGCCGTTCTCGCGCCTGGAAACGGGCAAGAACGCAGGCAAGATCTATCAGCGTCCTTTTGGGGGGCAGTCCAAGCATTTCGGCGGTGAGCAGGCCATTCGCACCTGTGCGGCCGCTGACCGTACCGGTCATGCCCTGTTGCATACGCTGTATCAGCGCAACATTGCCGCCCGTACGCAGTTTTTTGACGAGTTTTTTGCCCTCGACCTGATTCGCAACGATGAGGGTACGGTGACGGGCGTGATGGCGCTGGAGATCGAGAGCGGCGAGCCGTGGCTCTTCGAGGCGCGCACCACGCTGCTGGCGACCGGCGGGGCCTGTCGCATCTTCCGTCATTCGACCAATGCGCACATCAATACGGGCGATGGCCTCGGCATGGTGTTGCGCGCCGGTCTGCCGCTCGAAGACATGGAGTTCTGGCAATTCCACCCGACCGGCATTCCCGAGGTCGGCAGTCTCATCACCGAGGGCGTGCGCGGCGAGGGCGGCTATCTCATCAACAAGGACGGCGAGCGCTTCATGCCGCGCTATGCCCCCAACGCCCAGGATCTGGCCTCGCGTGATGTGGTCTC
>VGVU01000100.1 GCA_016873905.1 Betaproteobacteria bacterium
CCGCCGACCGATTTTTCGTCGTAGGAAAGCGAAGATTCGACCTGGGCGCGCTTGGCCTGGTCGAGCGACTTCATCAGTTCCTGGACCACATCCTTCGGCAGGTCCGGCGCCAGATCGGCAATCTCGTCGGTATCGAGGCTGGCGGCGGCGGCCACCAGTTCGCGATTGTCCATCGCCTCGATGAGCGATTCGCGGACCGCGTCGGAGACTTCGAGGAGGATGTCACCATCGCGCTCGGCCTTAACCAGGTCCCAAACGAGGAGACGCTCCTCCAGCGGCAGGGCCTCAAGAATGTAGGCCACATCCGCCGGGTGCAGCGTGTCGAGCTTCTTCTGCAACTCGACCAGATTCTGTTTGTGCACCAGCGTCTCAACCAGATCGTGACGCGGACCTTCCTGTTTGTGGACGAGCGATTCCACCAGCTTCTGCCGGGCGATGATATTCATCACCTGCTGCAGGCTGTCTTCGACATGATTCTTGCTGTGGTCTTCGTGGTTCTCGCTCATCGCCGGGGTGCTTGCCTATCCTCGTGAGGGGTTTGCCAACAGGACTTCCGTGACGCGGTTCTGTGCTCGTTGGGCGGCGATAGTAGCACCACCGTGTGAAATTATCGCGGCACGCTGACCTTCCACATCCGTTCAGCAATGATGCCCTGTCGTTTAAGCAGGCCCGGGGCACTCCGATGGGTTTCGTAATAACGCGGGCGCGGAATCATTGCCGCCAGATGCGCCGCCTCGCCAGGGCCAATGCTCGCCGCTGTGCTGCCAAAATAGCGTTGCGAGGCGGCCTCTGCGCCATACACACCATTGCCCCACTCAATGACATTGAGATAGACCTCAAGAATGCGGCGCTTGCTCCAGAGCGTTTCGATCATCACCGTAATCAGGGCCTCCTCGGCCTTGCGCAAGGGGTTCTTGGAGGCCGACAGGAAGAGGTTTTTGGCCAGTTGCTGGCTGATGGTCGAACCACCGGCGGCAAAACGACGCTTCTGGATGTTCTTCTCCACCGCCTTTTCGATGCCCTCCCAGTCAAAACCTTCATGCGCAATAAAACGACTATCCTCGGCCGCGACCACGGCTCGCTTGAGATGGATGGAGATGTGCCCGTACTCCACCCAGCGATGCTTGAGCCGTGCCTGCGGTCGCTTTTCCTGCAAGCGCTCAAGCCCCGCCTCCATAAAGGCGGTCTCGCCGGGGTTGAATTGCATCCACCACAGGACATGGCCCAGATACCAGCCCTGCAACAACAGCAAGGCCAGCAAGCCGTAATAGAAGATGCGCTTGATCATGAGCCAGCCAGTTCAGCGCGCAGGGCCGCCAATACCGGCGCCGTTGCCGGCCGCACGCCCCGCCACAACCAGAAGGCCTCGGCCGCCTGCTCCACCAGCATACCCAGCCCGTCCGCGGTACACGCCCCGCGCGCCGAAGCAAAGCTCAGGAAGGGTGTTTCGCGGCCATACATCATGTCGTACGCCAGCGCGCCGGGGGCAAAAACACCCGCAGGCAGGGGCGGCATCTCGCCCGCCAGACTGGCGGCCGTGGCATTGATAACGATATCAAAGGGTTCGGCAGGGATCGCATCGAAACCGCCGCCCTCACAACCAAACAACCGAGCCAGTTCCACCGCCTTGGCCGCCGTGCGGTTGGCCACAAAAAGGCGTGCCGGGCATTCAGCCCCTTGATTGGCCAGAATTGGCCCAAGAATGCCGCGCGTCGCGCCCCCCGCGCCTAACACCAGGATGCGCTTACCGGCCAGACCATACTGCAGATTCTCGGTCAGATCCCGGACCAGGCCCACGCCGTCAGTGTTGTCACCAATAATCTCCGAGCCATCCAGCAGCAGCGTATTGACAGCGCCCGCCTGCCGGGCCCGTTCGGCAAGGCGCGTAGCCAACCGATAGGCCTCCTCCTTGAACGGAACCGTCACATTGGCACCCCGTCCGCCCGCCGCGCGGAAGGCGCTCAATGCCGCCTCGAAGCCATCCAGCGGTGCCAAGGTCGCCGTATAACTCAGATCCTGCCCGGTCTGGGCGGCAAACGCGGTGTGGATGCGCGGCGATTTGGAATGCTCAATGGGGTGGCCAAAAACCGTATAGCGATCCGTCATGGCGTGATTCGTTCGTAGAGAAAGACCTGCAGGGTCAGCAGTGCCGGGATTTTAATCGAAATACCATAGAGCCAATGACTACAGCGCCGATGACCATAGCGCCGATGACTACACCGCCGATCCGCACCAATATGGTGCGCTTAATGCACAATACTGGTGCAAAAAAAACACCCAGCCGGTCTATCTCCTTGTGGCACAATGGTGTTTGAACTCAATCGGGGTGGCACGGTTCCTGCTTTGTAAATCCCGGTTTTCCTATCCACACCCTGAATATTGCAAGGAGCTACAATGGCCGTCGCTGATGTAATGCAGATGATCGCAGACAACGATATCAAGTTCGTCGATTTCCGATTCACCGATACGCTTGGCAAGGAACAGCATGTCACCGTGCCGCTTTCCCACTTTGATGAAGACAAGTTCACCGAAGGCCACGCCTTCGACGGTTCGTCCATCGCGGGCTGGAAGGGCATTCAAGCCTCCGACATGCTGCTCATGCCGGACCCGAACACCGCCAATATTGACCCCTTCTTCGACGAAGCCACGCTGCTGCTGACCTGCGATGTGGTTGAGCCGGACACCGGCAAGGGTTACGACCGTGACCCGCGTTCCATCGCCAAGCGTGCCGAGGCCTATCTGAAGTCTTCCGGCATTGGCGATACCGCCTACTTCGGCCCGGAACCCGAATTCTTCATTTTTGATTCCGTGACCTGGCATGACGACATGTCCGGCTGCCATGTCAAGATCAAGTCGGAAGAGGCCGCATGGTCCTCCGCCGAGCCGACCGAGGCCGGCAACACCGGCCACCGTCCGCGCGTCAAGGGCGGCTACTTCCCGGTTCCCCCGATCGACAGCCTGCATGACATCCGTGCCGCCATGTGTCTGGCGCTCGAAGAAATGGGCGTACCGGTCGAGGTGCACCACCACGAGGTTGCCACCGCGGGCCAGTGCGAAATCGGCACCAAGTTCGCCACCCTGACCCAGCGCGCCGACTGGACCCAGATTCAGAAGTATGTGATCCACAATGTGGCGCACAGCTACGGCAAGACCGCCACCTTCATGCCCAAGCCCATCGTTGGCGACAACGGCTCCGGCATGCATGTGCACCAGTCGATCTGGAAAGACGGCAAGAACTTGTTCGCTGGCAACGGCTACGCGGGTCTGTCTGAACTGGCGATTTACTACATCGGCGGCATCATCAAGCATGCCAAGGCCCTGAATGCGATCTGCAACCCGGGCACCAACTCGTACAAGCGTCTGGTTCCGCATTACGAGGCCCCGGTGAAACTGGCTTACTCGGCCCGCAACCGTTCCGCTTCCATCCGTATTCCGCATGTGGCTTCGGACAAGGCGCGCCGCATCGAGACCCGCTTCCCGGATCCGATCGCCAACCCCTACATGTGCTTTGCCGCGCTGATGATGGCTGGCCTGGACGGCATCCAGAACAAGATTCACCCGGGCGACCCGGCCACCAAGAACCTGTATGACCTGCCGCCGGAAGAGGATGCCAAGATCCCGACCGTCTGCGCCTCGCTCGACGAAGCGCTCGACGCCCTGGCCAAGGATCACGAGTTCCTGACCAAGGGCGGCGTGTTCAGCGAAGACTTCATTCAGGCCTACATCGAGCTGAAGATGCAGGAAGTCAACCGCGTGCGCATGACCACTCACCCGGTCGAATTCGACATGTACTACAGCGTTTAATCGCGCAGGTATCTGTCCAAAGCGGGCTCCGGCCCGCTTTTTTTATGCCTGCGCGTTACCCGCGCACCCACTTCCCCCACCATCTTCCCCGCCATCGGTTGCACTGTTTTGGTGCATGACGCATGATACGGCCCACTGAACGCACGCAACTGCCGCCACGCCGACCGCCCGCCGTGCCTGAAATCAAGGGCTTAGCGGTGTTTTTGAAATCACTCCGACTTGGCAAGCTTATTGCGTGAGTGATCGGGAACCTCATTGACTCCGCCACCGCCTGCCGCTTTGATCCGCCCACCTTCTTTGCCGCCTGTGACGCCTAACGCCCCGCTCAACGATAACAGCCTCGCCATCGACAGCATCGGCCTCGAACCGCTGACCACCGCGGTGCTGATCGTCGATGACCAGTTGCGCATCCGCCGCCTCAATCCGGCGGCCGAAAATCTGCTCGGCATCTCGGCCCGGCAAACGCAAAATCGCAGCCTGGCGGAATTAACCTCGGGCGTGCAGCACCTGAAACGCATCGTCCAGCAAGTACAGGCAACGCATGCCGGCGTCACCGAACACCACCTCGCCTTGCATGTGGGCCTGCAACGCATCGAAGTCAACATCACAGCCTCGCCGATTGATTCGCACCCGAACCTGACCCTGATCGAATTCCATCCGCAGGCCGGTAGTTCGCGCATCGCCCACGAAGAACACACCCTGATCCAGGCCCAGGCCAGCCAGACCCTACTGCGCCAGCTCGCCCACGAGATTCGTAACCCGCTCGGGGGTATTCACGGCGCGGCCCAACTGCTCGAGGCCGAGATCGGCCCGAGCAGCGATCTGGGCGAATACACCCGCGTCATCATCAAGGAAACCGCGCGCCTGCAAAACCTTCTCGATCGCATGCTGGCCCCGGCGCGGCGGCCCGACATCCGCCCCCTCAATGTGCACGAGATTCTGGAACGGGTACGCAGCCTCCTCCTGGCCGAGTACCCGCAGCTCCGCATCGCGCGCGATTACGACACCAGCCTGCCCGAGATCCGCGGCGATCTTGAACAACTGATTCAGGCCCTGCTCAACATCGCCCGCAATGGCGCACAGGCCACCGAGGGCCAAGGCCAACTGCGTCTCTCAACCCGTATCGCCCGCCA
>VGVU01000101.1 GCA_016873905.1 Betaproteobacteria bacterium
GGGTGGATGGCGATGAGGGGGCGTTCCGGTCGGCAAAAAGCGAACTTCGCTGCACTTCAGGGTTTCACCTAATTCCTCGGCCAAGCGCAGATGCCCCACATGGATGGGGTCAAAGGTGCCGCCGAACAGGCCAATCGGGGCGGTCATGCCAATGCGTCAGGCCAAGGGAGGCGGTTCATTTCAGCGCTTGCGGCGCATGTGTTGCAACATGAGCGTGGCGACCTGTACGCGGTTGTTGAAACCGAGCTTTTGCATGATGTTGGCCAGATGGTTGCGCACCGTGTTGTCGGACAGGTGCAGGCGTGCGCCGATGACCTTGTTGCTGAGGCCTGCGGCGACGGATTCGGCGATCTCGATTTCGCGTGCGGAGAGGCGAGCGAGCGGCGCGTCAACATGCCCGTTCGACAATTTTTGCAGGATGTGGGCCGGGAAGGCGGCACTGTCCTTGAGGACCATGCTGATGGCCATGAGGATCTGGTCGCTGTCGGAGGATTTGAGCAGATAACCATCCACGCCCGCCTCGACGGCGGCGCGGATTTCGACATCGTCATCCTCGACGGTCAGAATAATGGTCTTGGTGCCCTGCGCCTTCAGGGTTGGAAGGAGCTCAAGGCCATCACCATCCGGCAGGCTGCGATCGACGATGGCAACATCCGCACGCTGTGTCTCCAGCCAGGCGCGGGCGCTGGCCACATCGGCACAATCGGCGGCTACTTCCAGATCGGGCTGACCTTCAATCAGGCCGCGAATGCCGATGCGAAGCAGGGGGTGGTCGTCAATGATCAGAACACGAATTTTGGTCATGGACAGAGATCCTCGTCATGCTTGGTACATATGGATCATAACCGAAGCGCGTGCGCGAGGGTGGCACACGGGATGGAAACTTCGGGCCCCGGATAGAGGCCCGGTCGCGGCGTTATTTACCGAGCTTTTTGAGTTCCTGCGCGATCAATTCGTCCGCAACGCGAAGGGCACCGGCATAGCCTCCGGCCATGGAGGGCGAGGTGAGGTATTTGCCGTTGATGACGAGGGCGGGAACCCCTTCCAGCCGGTATTCCTGGCTGATCTGTTTGGCGCGGTTGGCCTTGGTATGGACAGTGAAGGACTGGAAGGCGGCCTTCAGCTTGTCCGGATTGACGCCTTGGGTCGCGGCCCAGGTCACCACACTTTCCGGCGAATTAAACCGGCGGCCCTCATTGTGCAGGGCGTTGAAGAGATGGCCGTGCAGGCGCGGGATCTCGCCCAGGCTTTCCAGCGCGTAATAGGCCTGGGTCAGGGTCATCCAGCTCTCGCCCAGCACCGCTGGTTGACGGACGAGCACGACATTGCGCGGCAGTTTTTTGGACCACAGGAGGAGATCGGGCTCCAGTTGATAGCAGTGCGGGCAGCCGTACCAGAAAAATTCCAGAACCTCGACCTTGCCCGGCGTGGCGGTGGCACGGGCGGGTTTGATCTCAATATAGTCCTTGCCTGGCTGGGCGGCGTGGGCCGTCAGACTTAACGCAGCACAGATCGTCAGGGACAGGGTGATCAAGGGACGCAGAAGTGAGTGGAGCATGAGGGCCTCGGTAGGGGGTTATGATGAATCAAGGGTTGGAGGGAAACACCGGCTCTTTGACAAGACGGGGAACGAGATTGTTGCGGCTGAGCAAACCTTCCTTTTCGCGCGCCAGGGCCTCGGTCTTGTAAGGTCCGACACGGACACGGTAGGTTGCGCCATCGTCGCTCGGGGTAATCACGACATCCAGATTGAGCAGTAACAGGCGGGCCCGCAGACGCCGGGCATCCTCTTCCTTGCGCAGGGCGGCGACCTGTAGCCACCAGATCTCACGCGGCTTGAGCGGGGGGACGATGGTGGGTGTTTTGCCTTTGACAAGAAGTTCATGAAAATTGGAAGCCTTGTCGGCTGGCTGGCTGGCCGGCGGCGTGGCCGGGGTAGGCGGCGGCGTGACCGGGGCGGACGCACGCACGGGGGGAGTGGCGGCCGCAGGTTTGGGGGCAGGGGCTGCAGGAACCGCGGGGGCGACAGGGGCCGCAGGGGTTGTCGGGGCCTTTGGCGAGGGCGAGACGCTCTGTACGGGCGTCGGGCTGGGCTTGGGCGGCGGGAGATGCTTGGTGGCGGGCGCCTTGGTTTTGGGGGCGGGTTCCTCCTTGTCGGGCTCCGCGGCCAACCAGTGGGTGAGCGCGAGGGTCAGGCCGACGCCCAGGGTTATGCCCAGCAGCAGGATAATCAGGGTGCTACGCCCGGGCTTGCGCCCAGCGGCGGGGTCTTTGGGAGCGGTTCTGAAGTCGCGCCGCGCCATGGGGGTTTACATGGACTCCGGGGCCGAGACGCCGAGGAGCGCGAGGCCGGTCCGCAAGACCTGCTGCGTGGCCGTGATGAGGGCCAGGCGGGCATTCTTCAGGGCCTCGTCATCCACCAGGAACTGGCAGGCGGTGTAGAAGCCGTGCAGATCGGCGGCCAGATCCTTGAGGTAGTAGGCCACGCTGTGCGGTGCCAGTTCACGGGCGGCATCGGCACAGAGGGCCGGAAACTCGGCGAGTCGCTCCAACAGGGCCATGGCTTGTGGTTCGGTGAGCAGGCTCAGGTCGGCCTGGGCGAGATCCGTACGGTCACCGTCCCAGGCGGCCAGCACGCGGCAAATGCGCGCATGGGCGTACTGGATGTAATAGACGGGGTTTTCGTTCGACTGGCTCTTGGCCAGATCGAGGTCGAAGTCGAGGTGCTGTTCGGATTTGCGCAGCACATAGAAGAAGCGGCAGGCGTCGTTGCCGACCTCGTGGCGCAGTTCACGCAGGGTGACAAACTGGCCGGAGCGGGTGGACATGGGTACCTTCTGGCCGTCACGATAGAGAACCGCAAACTGCACCAGGGCGACGGTGAGTCGTTCGGCGTCGGCCCCGGCGGCCGTCAAGGCCCCCTTCACGCGCGGGATGTAGCCGTGATGGTCGGCCCCCCAGATGTCGATGACGCGATCAAAGCCGCGCTCGAACTTGTTGAGGTGATAGGCGATGTCGGCGGCGAAATAGGTGTAGATGCCGTTGTCGCGACGAACGACGCGATCCTTCTCGTCGCCAAAGGCGGTGGAGCGGAACCACAGCGCGCCGTCCTGTGTGTAGATGTGGCCGTGCTGCTGAAGTTGCGCTACCGCCTTGTCGATCAGGCCCGCGTCATGCAGGGACCGTTCGGAAAACCAATGGTCGAACTCGACGCCAAATTCGGTCAGGTCGTTGCGGCAGTCGCCCAGTTGTTCGGTTAGGGCGTAGCCGTGCACGAAGGCGTAATCGGCTCCGAGCAGACTCTTGGCGCGGGCGATGAGGTGATCGAGATGCGCCTCCGGGTCGGTGGCCACCTCGGGCGCACCGGCATAGAGATCGGTTGCGGCGCGCCGGTAGCGCTCGCCGTGGGCCTCCTTGATGCCGCGCGCCATATCGCGCACATAGTCGCCCTGATAAGCGTTGGGCGGGAAGCTGAGCGCCTCGCCGTGCTGCTCCAGATAGCGCAGCCAGGTGGAGAGCGCCAGGATGTCCATCTGCCGGCCGGCGTCGTTGACATAGTATTCGCGGGTGACGGTGTAGCCGGTGAAGTCGAGCACATTGGCCAGACTGGCGCCGAAGGCCGCGCCGCGCCCGTGGCCGACATGCAGCGGGCCGGTGGGGTTGGCAGAAACGAACTCGATCTGGATCGATTGCCCGGTACCGATCGTGCTGCGGCCAAAGCCATCGCCTGTGGCGAGGATGTGCGGGACGATCGCCTGGCGCGCCCCGGGGTGCAGGAAGACATTGATAAAACCGGGGCCGGCGATCTCGGCGCGGGCGATGACCGGCGAATCGAGCGCGGCAAGCAGTTCGGCAGCGACCTCGCGCGGGTTGCGTTTCAGGGCCTTGGCCAGTTGCATGGCCAGGTTGCAGGCGTGATCACCATGGCTGGCCTGGCGCGGACGCTCAATGGTGATGGCAGCGTCGCTGCCGGGCGCTACTTGGTCACGGGCACGGGCAAAGGCGAGAGCGAGTTGGGTCTTGGGGTCTAGATAGGTCATGGTGCGGCCACAAAGTTGCGCGATTATAGCCTCGCCGACCCCCTGCGCGGGTGACTAGAATTCGCTCGGATCGACATCCAGCGACCAGCGCACCCCTCGCAACGGCAAGGCCTGTAACAGGGGAACCCATTGCCTCAGGTAGGCCTGCAAGGCCTCGCGGCGCGTGGCCTGCACCAGCAATTGGGCGCGTTCGCGGTGGGCCAGGCGGGCCATGAGGGCGGGCACCGGGTCGAACACGGTGACCTTTTCGGGGTTGGGAAGACAGAGCCGGGCGGCCTCCAGAAAGGCCATTGCGGCGCTCATGTGGCTGGCGTCGGCACGCAATACGGCCAGATGCATGAAGGGCGGCAGGCCGGATTCTTGCCGCTCGCGCAGGGTATGGCGGGCGAAACTGGCGTAGTCGTGCTGGCGCAGGGAGACAAAGAGGGGGTGTTGCGGCCAGTCGGTCTGGATCCAGACCGTGCCGGGTTTGGTGGCCCGCCCTGCCCGCCCGCTGACCTGCATGAGTTGGGCGAAGAGCCGCTCACTCGCGCGGAAATCGGGGGCCTGCAGGGCGTGATCGGCACCGATCACGCCGACCTGGGTGAGATCCGGGAAGTCATGGCCCTTGGCCAGGATCTGGGTGCCAACGATGAGATCGACCTCATGGCGCTGAATGGCCTCGCGCATGGCGGCAAAGGCCCCCTTCTGGCGGGTGCTGTCGCGGTCAACGCGCAGGATGCGCGCCTCGGGGAAGCGTTCGATGAGGTGTTCTTCGACCCGTTGTGTCCCGTGTCCGCCCGCGCGCAGGTCGTGCGAGGCGCAGTTCGGGCAGGCCGTCGGTACGGGCTGTTCGTGGCCGCAGTGGTGACAACGCAGGTGGTC
>VGVU01000102.1 GCA_016873905.1 Betaproteobacteria bacterium
GAGCCGCCATTTCAATACGGCGCGTCTGGAGGCGCTGGAACTCGAAAACCTGCTGCCCATTGCCCGCGCCACGCTGGTTGCGGCCCTGGCTCGCACCGAGAGTCGCGGCGCCCATGCCCGCGAGGATTTCCCGGAACGCGATGACGATCACTGGTTGCGTCACTCGCTCTACACCCGTGAGGGCGACGGGCTGGACTACAAGCCGGTACGCCTGAAGCCGTTGACCGTGGCAACCTTCCAACCCAAGGCGAGGACCTATTGATGCGTTTCTCGATCTATCGTTACAACCCGGAAACGGATGAGAAACCGTTTATGCAGGCCTATGAGATTGACTTCGATCCGCGCGGAAAGAAGGTGCTCGATGCCTTGCTTGCGCTCAAGGAGGTTGATGAAGGCCTGTCTTTCCGCCGCTCCTGTCGTGAAGGGGTGTGTGGTTCTGATGGCGTCAATGTCAACGGCCGTAATGTGCTGGCCTGCATCACGGATCTGGAAGGGCTGAAAGAGCCGGTCACGATTCGCCCCTTGCCCCGTCTGGCCGTCATTCGCGACCTGATCGTGGATATGGAGCAGTTCTATCAGCACTACCGTGCGGTCAAACCTTATCTCATCAATCTGGACCCCGAACCGGAAAACGAACGCCTGCAGACGGCGACCGAGCGGGCCATGCTCGATGGCCTGTGGGAGTGCATCCTGTGCGGCTGTTGCACGACCTCGTGCCCGTCCTTCTGGTGGAATCCGGATCGCTTCCTCGGGCCATCGGCCCTCTTGCAGTCGGCCCGGTTTCTGCTGGACAGCCGCGATCAGGCCACCGATGCCCGTCTCGATTTCCTCGAAGATCCGTATCGACTGTTTCGTTGTCACGGCATCATGAGTTGTGTCGAGTCCTGTCCCAAGGGCCTCAATCCGACGGCGGCCATCGGCAGGATCAAGCAGCTTCTGGTGGATCGCAGCCTCTGATCCGGGGGCTGATGGCTGTGACCTGTGACCGGGCCCGATTACGCTGGCGTTGTCGGCGTGGCATGCTGGAACTGGATGCCTGGCTGACGGCGTTTCTGGATCGCCAGCCGTCCCTGAATGAGCTAGACTGCGCCCGCCTGTTGCGTTTGCTGGACGCTGAAGATGATCAGATCTATGACTGGTTACTTGGTCGAAGCGCCGCACCCGCAGAGTGGGCCGATTTGGTAGCACGGATACGAAAGACTTCATGATGAGCGACACCCGACCGACAGCCTTTATCACCTTTAGCGATTCTGATCAGCGTATTGAGCTGCCCGTACTGGAAGGCCGCCTGGGGCCGCGATGCATTGATATCCGGCAGTTGGGCAGCCATGGCTATTTCAGTTTTGACCCCGGCTTTCTGTCAACGGCGAGTTGCAGTTCGGATATCACCTATATTGATGGTGATTTGGGGTTGCTCTATTACCGCGGCTATCCGATTGAGCAACTGGCGGAATCCGCTGATTTTCTGGAGGTGGCCTATCTGCTGCGCCATGGCGAGTTGCCGACAGGGGCGCAACAGACCGCGTTTGACTCGGTGATTCGGCACCACACCATGATTCATGACCAGATGAATTATTTCTTCCGGGCCTTCCGTCGTGATGCCCATCCCATGGCGGTGATGGTGTCGGCGGTGGGGGCCTTGTCGGCGTTTTATCAGGATTCAGCCGAGGCGACGGATGTGGCTCAGCGTGAGATCTCGATGGATCGCCTGCTGGCCAAGATCCCGACCATTGCCGCCTGGAGCTACAAGTACAACCGGGGCGAGCCGTTCGTGTATCCGCAGAATCGGTTGTCTTACGCGGCCAACTTTTTGTACATGCTGCACGCGACCCCGTGCGAGCCGTATGAGCCCAATCCGGTTGCCGTCAGAGCGCTGGACCGGATCTTTGTCCTGCATGCCGACCATGAGCAGAATGCCTCGACCTCGACGGTGCGCACGGCGGGCTCCAGTTATGCCAATCCGTTTGCCTGCGTTGCGGCCGGCATCGCCAGCCTGTGGGGGCCGTTACACGGCGGGGCCAACGAGGCCGTGCTGAGAATGTTGGAGGAGATCGGCGATGTCTCCCGGATCGGCGAGTTCATCGCCCGCGCCAAGGACAAGGGGAGCGGTTTCCGTCTGATGGGCTTTGGTCATCGCATCTACAAGAACATGGATCCGCGGGCGGCCATCATGCGCCGCACTTGCCATGAGGTGCTGGATGAATTGGGTCTGCACGACGATCCCCTGTTCAAGATTGCCCTCAAGCTGGAAGAGATCGCTCTGGAAGATGAGTATTTCATCAAGAAAAAGCTCTATCCCAATGTGGATTTTTACTCGGGTATTGTTTTGCGGGCGCTGGGGATACCGACCTCGATGTTTACCGCCATCTTTGCGCTCGCGCGTACCGCTGGCTGGACCGCGCAGTGGAACGAGATGGTGTCGGCCAAGGACCACAAGATTGCCCGGCCACGCCAGATCTATACCGGGGCGGTGCGCCGTGACTTTGTCCCCATCGAGCAGCGGCGTTCGCGACGCAAATAAGGGCTTTAGAGGCCTGGTTTTTCGAGACATTCCTTGCCGATGAATGCACCTACCGAACTGAAAACAGCCTACTTCGCGGGTAGTCTCGCCTACCTGGAGGCGCTTGAATCGCCCCGTCCATCGCCCCCTCCTGACCCGAGGCCTGCGGGTGCTCAGCCCGATGCCGAGGTGGCGGCCTTCTGTATGCCCATGCTGGCTCAGGTGGGGGTTCTGCATCTCATTGAGGCCTGGCGTACCCACGGTTTTCACAGTGCCGATCTTGATCCCTTGCGTCTGCATGAACCTCAGCACCTGGCTGAGCTTGATCCGGCCCGGCACGGCCTGACGGCGGACGATCTGGATCAGGAATTTGAGGTGGGGAATTTAGGCGGGCCGGCGCGCGATACCCTGCGCTCCATCCTGTCGCGCCTTCAGAGCGCCTATGGAGGGTGTTTGTCGGCCGAGTTGGGGCATGTTTCCGATCCTCAGCGGCGAGGCTGGCTGCAGATGCGCCTGGAAGGTCCTTGTCCGCTGCCGTTGACGGCGGGTGAACAGCGCGGCCTGTTGGTGCAACTGACGGCGGCCGAGACGCTGGAGCGGCTGATTCATACCCGCTATGTCGGCCAGAAGCGATTCTCGCTGGAGGGCGGCGAGTCCCTTCTGCCGTTATTGCATGAGATTGTGGCCTGGGCGCCGCGTCTCGGTGTGGCAGAGATCGGCTTGGGCATGAGCCATCGTGGGCGCCTGAATGTCTTGCAGAATCTGCTCGGTCGTTCGGTCTTTGACCTGTTCCGCAGCGCCCATGATGACACGCCGGTGGATGGCCGGGGCGGCGATGTGAAGTATCACCAGGGCTTTACTGCGCAGGTGGCCGGGCCGCACGGTTCGGTGCGGGTGGCGCTGTCCTTTAACCCCTCGCATCTGGAGATCGTCTCCCCGGTGGTGGAAGGTTGGGTGCGCGCGCGCCAAGAGGCGCTGGATGACCTTGAACGCAACCGTGCCGTGGCGGTTGTGGTGCATGGCGACGCGGCATTCGCCGGGCAGGGGGTGGTGATGGAGACCCTCAACATGGCGGCGACCCGTGGCTTTACCACGGGTGGAACGATCCATATTGTTCTCAACAACCAGATCGGTTTTACCACCTCGGATCCGCGTGACACCCGCTCCAGTCTGTATTGCACGGATGTGGTCAAGATGGTCGAGGCCCCTATCCTGCATGTCAACGGTGACGATCCGGAGGCGGTGGTGCGGGCGGCGCGCATTGCCCTGGAATATCGCATGGCCTTCCATGCCGATATCGCCATCAATCTGATCTGTTATCGTCGCCTGGGCCACAACGAGCAGGACGAGCCGATGGTGACGCAGCCTTTAATGTATCGGGCGATCAAGGGCCTGCCATCAACCCGCGAGCGCTATGCGCAACGCTTGATGGGCGAAGGGGTCCTGCGCGATGCCGCCGAGGCGGATGCCCTGGTTGAGGCCTATCGGCAGGACCTGGATGCCGCGCCGATTGCCCCTCCTCTGCCGACCCCGAGTCAGTGGGACACCTTCCGGCACAAAACCTGGCGCGCACCTGGCGAGACCGCCGTGGCGCGCGCCCGACTGGAAACGCTGGGCCAGGCCCTGGCACAGATTCCCGCTGCGCCTTTTACCCTGCACCCGCGGGTCATGGCGGTACAGGCCTCTCGCCGGAAGATGGCCTCAGGAGAACAGGCTCTCGATTGGGGTATGGCGGAATTGCTGGCTTATGCGAGCCTGCTTGAGGACGGCTATAGCGTGCGCCTCACGGGCCAGGACAGCGAGCGGGGGACCTTCTCGCATCGTCATGCGGTGTTGCATGATCAGAATCGAACCGAGCGTGACCGCGGGGTATTTGTCCCGTTGCAGGCGATGGGGCAGGGACGCGCCCGTTTCAATGTGGTGAATTCCCTGTTATCGGAAGAGGCGGTACTGGCCTTTGAATACGGTTATGCCGGTGTGGCCTCGGCCGATACCCTCGTGCTCTGGGAGGCGCAGTTCGGCGATTTTGTTAACGGTGCGCAGGTCGTCGTTGACCAGTTCATCGCCGCCGGCGAGACCAAGTGGGGTCGGCTCAGCGGCCTCACGCTGCTGTTGCCGCACGGCTATGAGGGGCAAGGCCCGGAGCATTCCTCGGCGCGTATTGAGCGTTTCTTGCAACTGGCGGCCGAAGACAATATGCAAATCGTACAGCCCAGTCTGCCGGCGCAGTTTTTCCATCTCTTGCGCCGGCAGATGCTGCGCCCCTATCGCAAGCCGCTGATCGTTTTCACACCCAAGAGCCTGTTGCGTCATCCGCTGGCGGTGTCTCCGTTGGAAGATCTTGCCAGCGGGGCGTTTCAGCCAATCCTGGACGATGACACC
>VGVU01000103.1 GCA_016873905.1 Betaproteobacteria bacterium
GCGCGGCATGGCGCTCGCGCACCTGCACATACTCGGCCTTGGTCCTGGCGATGAAGTCGGCGGAAAGGTCGGGCGAGAGCAGGCTGGTGCACACGCCCACGGCGCGGCTGGCGTCCTTGACATAGACGACCGGGCCGTCGCTTTGGGTGTCGATCTTCACCGCCGTGTGCGCCAGGCTGGTGGTGGCGCCGCCGATGAGCAGCGGCTGGGTCATGCCGCGCCGTTTCATCTCGGCGGCAATATGGCTCATCTCTTCCAGGCTGGGGGTGATCAGGCCGGAGAGGCCGATGATGTCCACCTTCTCGGCCTCTGCCGTATCCAGAATCTTGTCGGCCGGCACCATTACGCCGAGGTCAATCACATCGTAGGCGTTGCAGCCCAGCACCACGCCGACGATGTTTTTGCCGATGTCGTGCACATCGCCCTTCACGGTGGCCATGAGGATGCGGCCCTTGGCCTGCGCTTCCGTTTTCGTCGCTTCGATGAACGGCGTGAGATAGGCCACGGACTGCTTCATCACGCGGGCCGATTTCACCACCTGCGGCAGGAACATCTTGCCTGCGCCGAACAGGTCACCGACATGGTTCATGCCATCCATGAGCGGGCCTTCGATGACCTTCACGGGGTGATCAAACGCCTGGCGTGCCTCTTCGGTATCGGCCTCGATGTAGGCGGTGATGCCCTTCACCAGAGCGTGCGTCAGGCGTTTGCCCACCGGTTCGTCGCGCCAGGCGAGGTCTTCGGTGGTGGTCTTGGCCTGGCCTTTGACGGTGTCGGCGGCGGCCACCAGCCGGTCGCCGGCCTCCAGGTGGCGGTTGAGAACGACATCTTCGACCAGCGCGCGCAGGTCGGCAGGAATGTCGTCGTAGATACCGAGCTGCCCGGCGTTGACGATGCCCATGTCCATGCCGGCATGGATGGCGTGGTAGAGGAAGACGGTGTGAATCGCCTCGCGCAGCGGCTCGTTGCCGCGGAAGGAGAAGGACACATTGGAGACCCCGCCGGAAATGTGCGCGTGCGGCAGGTTCTGGCGAATCCAGCGCGTCGCCTCGATGAAGTCCACGGCGTAGTTGGCGTGTTCCTCGATGCCAGTGGCGACGGCGAAGATGTTGGGGTCGAAGATGATGTCCTGCGGCGGGAATTGCAGTTGCTCGGTGAGCAACTTGTAGGCGCGGGCGCAGATCTCGGTCTTGCGGGCAAAGGTGTCGGCCTGGCCCACTTCATCGAAGGCCATGACGATGACCGCCGCGCCGTAACGCCGCGCCAGTTTGGCCTTCTCGATGAACGCCGCCTCGCCTTCTTTCAGCGAGATGGAGTTGATGATGGGCTTGCCCTGCACGCACTTCAGGCCGGCCTCGATGATCGACCACTTCGACGAGTCGAGCATGATCGGCGCACGGGCGATGTCCGGCTCACTGGCGATGAGGTTGAGAAAGCGCACCATGGCCGCCTCGCCGTCGAGCATGGCCTCGTCCATGTTGATGTCGATGACCTGCGCGCCGGCCTCCACCTGCTGGCGGGCGACATCCAGCGCCTCGTTGTAATTGCCTTCAATGACCAGGCGTTTGAACTTGGCCGAGCCGGTGACATTGGTGCGCTCGCCGACATTGCAGAACAGGTCGCCGGCGCCGAGGTTGTAGGCCTCCAGGCCGGAAACGCGCAGCTTGGGTTCGATGCCGGGGATGACGCGCGGCGCAAAAGGCGCCACCGCCTCGGCAATTGCCTGGATGTGTTCCGGCGTGGTGCCGCAGCAGCCGCCGACGATGTTGATCAGACCCGATTGCGCCCATTCGCGCATGGCCTCGGCCATCTGCGCCGGTGTCTCGTCGTAGCCCCCGAAGGCGTTGGGCAGGCCGGCGTTGGCGTGCGCCGAAACCAGGCAATCGGCCTTGGCCGCGATTTCGGCCACATGCTGGCGCAGATCTTTTGCGCCCAGCGCGCAGTTGAAGCCGAACGAGAACGGCTCGGCGTGGTTGAGCGAGTTCCAGAACGCCTCGGCGGTCTGGCCCGAGAGGGTGCGCCCGGAGGCGTCGGTGATGGTGCCGGAGATCATCACTGGCCAGGTCTGGCCGGTATTTTCGAAATATTGTTTGACCGCGAACACCGCCGCCTTGGCGTTGAGGGTGTCGAAGATGGTCTCGATCAGGATCAGGTCGGCCCCCCCCTGGATGAGGCCATCGGTCGCCTCAAGGTAGGTGGCGACCAGCTCGTCCCAGGACACATTGCGGTAGCCCGGATCATTGACATCGGGCGAGATCGACAGGGTGCGCGAGGTGGGGCCCAGCACGCCGGCGACGAAACGCGGCTTGTCGGGGTTCCGGGCCGTGAACTCATCGGCCAGCTCACGGGCCAGGCGTGCGCCTTCGACATTCAATTCATGCACCAGCGCTTCCATGCCGTAATCGGCCATGGAAATGCTGTTGGCGTTGAAGGTGTTGGTTTCGAGGATGTCCGCGCCCGCTTCCAGATACTGGCGCTGAATGTCCTGGATGATCTGCGGCTGGGTGAGCAGGAGCAGGTCGTTGTTGCCCTTTACATCGTGCGGCCAGTCGGCAAAACGCGTGCCGCGATAGTCCGCCTCCTGCAGCTTGTAACGCTGGATCATGGTGCCCATCGCGCCATCCAGAATCAGGATGCGGCGGGCGGCTTGAGCGGTGAGTAATTGGCTACGCGGATTCATCATTAAAGAGATCGCAGACGGGTAGGTGCAACGCGGCTTAACATTGTAACATTGCGGCACCCTGGCCTATGAAAGCAAAACGCCATGGGTTAATCGAGGAGACAGAGATGCGCCACATGAATCCAAAGGAAACTCACGCCTTTTTGCAGGCCAACCCGAGTGCCGTGTTCATTGATTGCCGCTCGGAGTGGGAATTTTTGTTCGTTGGACATCCCGTAGGGGCGGTGTTGATCCCGTGGTACGAGGGTGAAAACTGGGACTTCAACCCCAAGTTTCTGCGTGATGTCCGCGCGGCCAGTTCCATTAACCGGCCGGTGGTGCTGATCTGCCGTTCCGGAAACCGCTCGCGCGAGGCGGGCGAATTTCTGGAAAAGAACGGCATGACCGATATCTACAATGTGACCTATGGGTTTGAGGGCGAACTGGACGAAAACCATCATCGCTCCACCCAAAACGGCTGGCGATATGACGGCCTGCCGTGGGAGCAGTGTTAACCCCGGCCTGGGGTTAAAACCGGACTAGGGTGCGTCCAGCGCGCGCTGGGCGCGTGCGGAGATCGCTGCGCCAGGCGTTTCCACCGCTGACGCTGAGCCGCTGGGCGGTGGATTTGTGAAGAGGTCGTTTTACGGCGGCCCGGGCGGCCCGCCGCGCGGGCTCAGATGCATCTCATCGCCGGTCATGCGGATATCGAAGCGCGACAAGAAACTCATGCCGAGCAACACCGCATCGTGGGTCATCGTCGGGAGCACGCTGCCAGCCACATTTTGTGCGGTGAGGCCGCCCAGCGTGACCTGGTCCAGCCGGGTGTTGTAGGTCTGTACGGTACCGTTCGCCGTGTGGGCCACGCTGGCACTTCCCAACGGCAGGTTGAGCCGTTGCGCAATGGGCGTCGGAATCGCGACCACGCTGGCCCCGGTATCGACGAGAAACTCGACGCGCTGGCCGTTGATCAAACCCGGTGCGGAATAATGGCCATCCAGGCCCCGCTTGAGGGTGACTTCGGTCGCCGCCCCGTCCGTCATGAGCAGGTCCGCATTCGGATTCAGCTGCCCTTGCACGACCCAGGCAATCAGGCCGGCTAGCAACAGCCAGCCGGCGATCATCATTACGGTGCCACTGCGCATGGCGAAGTCAAAGCGGAGTTAGTGTTTTCCGGTGCTGCCGAAGCCACCGGCCCCCCGGTCGCTCTCGGCAAAGTCCGCAACGACGCGGAATTCAGCCTGCACGACGGGCACAACCACCAGTTGCGCGATGCGTTCGAAGGGCTGCACGACAAAGGCGGTCTGGCCCCGGTTCCATAACGACACCATGAGCTGGCCTTGATAGTCCGAGTCGATCAGACCGACCAGGTTGCCAAGTACGATGCCGTGTTTATGTCCCAGGCCCGAGCGTGGCAGGATGACAGCCGCATAGCCGGCATCGGCGAGATGAATGGCGAGCCCGGTGGGGATGAGCTGTGTCTCGCCGGGATGAAGGGTGATCGCGGTGTCCAGGCAGGCGCGCAGGTCGAGACCCGCACTGCCGGGGGTGGCGTAAGCCGGGAGTTGGTCTGCAACGCGGGGATCTAGAATTTTGAGGTCGACATGCATGGGATTCGCTGAGGTGGGCTAAGAATTCAGGGTTTATCGGAGCTGCTGGGCAATGTGGGCGATGATTTGCCGGGCAATCTCGGTTTTCGGTGCCTCGGGGAGCGGATGCTGACCGGCGGCATCAATCAGGGTGACTGCGGCGGTATCGGCGCCGAGCGTGTCCTGCGCCCGGTTGGCAATGATGAGCGGAATGCCTTTGCGTTGTCGTTTGGCAGCAGCGTGTTCCAGGACGGCGTCCGTTTCAGCGGCAAAGCCGACGCAATACGGTGCGTTCGGCAGGCTGGCGACGCGGGCGAGGATGTCGGGATTTTCGACCAGTTCCAGGGTCATGGCGTGCCCGCTTTTCTTGAGCTTTTGGGTCGCGGGCGTGGCAGGACGGTAGTCGGCGATGGCGGCGACAGCAATGAAAACATCGCATGCAGCGACCTGCTGCTCGACGGCCTCCAGCATGTCCAGGGCGCGGCTGGCATCAATCCGGGTCACGCCCCAGGGTGTGGGCAGGGCCGTCGGTCCGGAGACCAGCGTGACCTCGGCGCCGGCGGCGTGGG
>VGVU01000104.1 GCA_016873905.1 Betaproteobacteria bacterium
GCCCACTCGCCCAGATCAATCAGCTTGCAACGCTTTGAGCAGAACGGCCGAAAGGCGTTCTCAGGCCGCCATTCCACCGGCTGGCCGCAGGTCGGACAGGCGACGATCTTGACGCTGTCGGTCATGGCCGATAGCCCCAGGCACCATGAACAAGGGCGGCTTGCGCCGCCCCGCAGAGTGACTCAGCGAGCATCAGGCTGAGAAGGACGAACCACACCCGCAGGTCGTGGTGGCGTTGGGGTTACGAATCACAAACTGCGCGCCTTCCAGACCTTCGCTGTAGTCGATCTCGGCACCGTTCATGTATTGCATGCTCATGGAGTCGATCAGCAGGGTCACACCATTCTTGCTCATGGTGAAATCGTCTTCATTCTGGGCTTCGTCAAAGGTGAAGCCATACTGGAAGCCGGAGCATCCGCCGCCCGACACGAACACGCGCAGCTTCAGCTCGGGATTACCCTCTTCTTCGATCAAGGCCTTTACCTTGGCGGCGGCGTTGTCGGTGAAATTCAACGGGGATGCGGCGGTCATGATGTACTCCAGATAAAAGTTGACTGATTTAGTATGCTATAAAAAGTCGACCCGGTCAATCAGGGCATGACCGGAATCTGGGTCAGACCCAGCGTTTCTTCAAGTCCAAACAACAAATTCATGTTCTGCACCGCCTGACCGGCCGCGCCCTTGACCAGATTATCAATGACCGACAGGATCACCACGGTGTCCCCGCCCTGGGGCCGATGCACGGCAATGCGGCACACATTGGAGGCCCGCACCGAGCGGGTCTCGGGATGGCCCTTGGCAGGCAGCACATCGACAAAAAACTCCTTGGCGTAGCGCTGCTCGAACAACGCCTGCAGGTCAACATCCTGGGTCAAACGGGCGTAGAGCGTGGCGTGGATACCACGGATCAGCGGCGTCAGGTGCGGCACGAAGGTGAGGCCCACATCGTGTCCGGCCATACGCGCCAATCCCTGACGAATCTCCGGTTGATGGCGGTGACCCGGCACGGCATAGGCCTTGAAGTTGTCGCTGGCCTCGGGGAACAGGGTATGCACCTCGGCCTTGCGCCCGGCCCCGGAGACGCCCGATTTGCAGTCTGCCACCAGGAACTGGGTATCAATCACGCCGGCCTCGATCAACGGCATGAAGCCCAGTTGCACGGCCGTCGGATAACAGCCGGGGTTGGCAATCAGGCGGGCACCTTTGACCTGCTCGCGGTTGATTTCGGGCAGGCCGTACACCGCCTCCGCCACCAGATCCGGGCAGGCGTGTTCCATGCCATACCACTTCGACCACACGCCGAGATCGGGGATGCGAAAGTCAGCGGCCAGATCAATCACCTTGACGCCGGCATCGAGCAGTTCGCGGGTCTGGGTCATGGCCACGCCGTTGGGGGTCGCAAAAAACACCACATCGCAGCCCTTGAGATTGGCATCGTCCGGCGTGCTGAAGGCCAGATCGACGCGGCCGCGCAGCGACGGGAACATCTCGGCGACCGGCATTCCGGCCTCCTTGCGCGAGGTAATGGCCGTCAATTCCACCTCCGGATGTTGCGCCAACAAACGCAACAACTCCACGCCGGTGTAACCCGTGCCGCCGACTATGCCTGCCTTGATCATGTTTGAACCTCAAAAAAGGGATGTTGAAGAATATACCGGCAACAAAAAAGCCGCCATCGCGGGCGGCTTTTTTGCGGGGCAGCAATTAACGCTTGGAGAACTGCTTGCGGCGACGGGCCTTGCGCAGACCGACCTTCTTACGCTCAACCTCACGCGCATCGCGGGTCACCAGACCAGCGGCCTTGAGCGGCGGCTTAAGGGCTACATCGAAGTCGATCAGGGCGCGGGTAATGCCATGACGCACGGCACCGGCCTGGCCAGACTCACCGCCACCGTTGACATTGACCATGATGTCAAAGCTGGCGAGGCGGTCGATAAGAACCAGCGGCTGGCGCACGATCATGCGACCGGTTTCGCGGGCGAAGTATTCGTCCACCGGCTTGCCGTTAACAACGATCTGGCCAGAGCCAGCCTTGACGAAGACGCGTGCAACCGAGCTCTTGCGGCGGCCGGTTCCGTAATAGTATTCACCGATCATGTGCGTACCTTAGATAGAGAGTGTTTTCGGTTGCTGGGCGGCGTGCGGATGTTCTCCACCCGCATAAACCTTCAGCTTCTTCAGCATGGCGTAGCCCAGCGGGCCCTTCGGCAACATGCCCTTGACAGCGAGCTCCAGAGCCCGGCCCGGGTGCTTGTCTTGCATCTTGGAGAAGGTGGTCTCACGAATACCGCCCGGGTAAGTCGTGTGGCGGTAGTAAACCTTGCCCTCGTCCTTGGCGCCGGTCACGCGCAGCTTTTCGACATTAACAACAACGATAAAGTCGCCCGTATCGCAGTGCGGCGTGTAGATGGGCTTGTGCTTGCCACGCAAACGACGGGCAATCTCGGAGGCAAGGCGACCCAGCACCTTGTCGTTAGCATCTACTACATACCAGCCATGCACGACTTCGTGCGGCTTAGCGGAAAAGGTCTTCATGGCCTGTCCTTAACGGTTACTTTAAGCGCCCCACCAGAGAATCAAACCCAAACGGAGCACTAATGAATCTGAGAAAGCGGCGGATTGTAGGGGAATCTACCGCTGTGTGTCAAACCCATCCCACAACCCAACTCGCAGGCCCCCACCTGCGTTGAGTTTGCGGCACGCCACACCCCGCAGATCCTGCGCGCCACTCCCGCGCCCAACCCCGCGCCTCCCGTCCCGGCCCATCTCGTGGATAATGCGCCTCCATGAATACCGGCTGGTTCATTACCAACACACTCGCGGCCTTCCTGCTGCCCCCGCTCAACCTCGTTCTCGTTGGCCTCCTGGGTGTGTGGCTATTGCGCGCTGCGGCCCGGCGCCGCCGTCCTCTGCTCGGCAAGACCCTGATTGTCGTCGCCCTACTAGGCCTGACCCTGCTGTCCACGCCATGGCTCGCCAAGCGCCTGCTGGCCACGCTGGAGGCCCCGCCGCTGGTAGCGATTGACAAGCATTCTGCGGAGGCCATCGTCATCCTGGGCGGCGGCACCTACCGCAATGCGCCCGAGTTCGGCACGGACAACATCAAGGGCGAGGCGCTGGAACGCCTGCGCTACGGCGCCTATCTGGCACGCCAAACCGGCAAGCCCATTCTGGTCAGCGGCGGCGCACCCAGCGGCGGGCCGGCCGAGGGCCCACTCATGCAGGCCGTGTTGGAACAGGATTTTCGCGTCCCTGCGCGCTGGGTCGAGGCCCGCTCCGACAATACCCGCGAGAACGCGGCCTATTCGGCCGAGATACTAAAAAAAGCGGGCATCACCCGCATCTGGCTGGTCAGTCAGGCCTGGCACCTGCCGCGCGCCATTCCCGAGTTCGAACGCCACGGCCTGACGGTGATCGCTGCGGGCACCGGTTATGTGAACACTGCGCCGACGATTCCGCTGGATTTTGTGCCCAATGGCCAATACCTGCGCTACAGCCACTACGCCACGCACGAGGCCATCGGCCGGGTCTGGTATCGTCTGCGGGCACTCTTTGACGGAAAGGAAAAAGAATGAAAACGCGTGTGAAATGGGTTGAAGATGTGTGCTTCATGGGCGAGGCCGACAGCGGTCACGCCGTCATCATGGATGGATCGCCCGAGATTGGCGGCCGCAACCTGGGGCCGCGCCCCATGGAAATGCTCCTGATGGGCACGGGCGGCTGCACCTCGGTGGATGTCATCATGATCCTCAAGAAGAGCCGTCAGGATGTCACGGCCTGCGAGGTGGCCATCGAGGCCGACCGCGCCGACGATCACCCCAAGGTCTTCACCAAGATCCACATGCACTTCACCGTCACCGGCCGTAATCTCAAACCCGAGATCGTCGATCGGGCCATCAAACTATCGGCTGAAAAATATTGCTCGGCCAGCATCATCCTCGGCAAGACCGCCGTAATGACGCACGACTTCGAGATCGTCGCGGTGTAGAAGAAGTCAGACGCGGTAAACCAGCGCCTTCATCACCTTGGCCATCCCTTGCATAGCCAGCTTGACCGGCAAGGGCAGCGGCGCGGCGCCATAGGCCACGGCGGTGTCAGCGTGTTTCGCCTCGTCCACCTTCATCTGCTGCACCACGGCGCGGCTTTTTTGGTCTTGCTGCGGCAGCCATTCGAGATGATCGTTGAGGTGACCCTCCACCTGACGCTCGGTCTCGGCCAGAAAGCCCAGGTTCCACTTGTCGCCCAAGGCACCGGCGGCCATCCCCAGCCCAAACGAGCCGGCGTACCACAGCGGATTGGACACGCTCTTGTGACTCCCCAAGGCATCCAGGCGTTTCTCGCACCAGGCCAGGTGTTCCGTTTCCTCAGCCGCCGCTTCAACCAGGGCCTTTTGGACGGCGACATTGCGTGCCGTCAGGGCCTGCCCGGCGTACAGCGCCTGGGCACACACCTCGCCGGTGTGATTGATACGCATCAGCCCTGCGGCATGGCGGCGTTCGGCCTCGGTTAGCGCACCTTCCGACAGCGCCGCATCGGGATACGGGCGCCGCGACTGGGCGCTGGAAAATACCGTGCGCAAGGCGTTATCGAACTGGAGGATGACGGCGTCCGGAGTGGGCAACGACGATGGCAGCATATTCAATCTTTCAAATTTCCCCAGCGCGGAATCATAGTCTGTGCCACCCCCAACTGGTCAAGAATGCGGGCGACAATAAAATCTATGAGGTCTTCGACCCGTTCCGGACGCGCATAAAAACCCGGATT
>VGVU01000105.1 GCA_016873905.1 Betaproteobacteria bacterium
TCGACACCGCACAATCCCGCGCGCTCTTCCGCCACTGTTTTCCGCCACCATATCCCAGATTTTGACCGATGAGGAACATACCGTTGCCTCGGCCAGCAATGGCCCGCGAATTTTATCCACAAATGCTGTGGATAACTCGGTGGGTACTTGTAACAAAGCTCACCTAAGTGCCTCTGCCAACACGGATTCTCAATCCTTGCTCGAAAGAGTAGCAGCTCGTCCGACCCAACGCAAAATCAATGGGTTACGGTGATTTGTTGTGTTATCAATGAATTAGCAGCCTCTCTTGAAACCGCGCATGACAAGACGGTTGCAAGCCTGAGTTAATCTCTGCTGAAACACAGGCTAAACCCCTCCTTGGACGGGGTGCGTGGCAAGCATTGAGTCCCTCTCATTCGATGCAGATTTCGGCATGCCAACGCTCGGGTAACAGTCCGGCGCCTAGCGCCATCTCGCGCAGTGCGGCGACAAAATCGGCCGGGCCAGCCGCATAGACATCCCAGTCTTTCAGATCCTCGGCGAGCAGGGCCACTTGCGCGACAGAAGACGGCGCATCCGGGGACTGGATGGGGCTATAGCGCAGGTTATCCAGCGCGTCCGCCCACGAGCGGCAGAGATTGTCCAGATAATGCCCATCGGCCAGCGCGGCCCAAACCAGGTGAATAGACGCCGCCTGTTCCAGATTGAAGATCTGCTGGATC
Organism: Betaproteobacteria bacterium; assembly: GCA_016873905.1. Classification (GTDB taxonomy): domain Bacteria; phylum Pseudomonadota; class Gammaproteobacteria; order Burkholderiales; family Thiobacillaceae; genus QYQG01. Next base: position 702 of record VGVU01000105.1, read on the forward strand.
AGACTCTTGATCGGCGCAAAGCCGGCACCCCAGGCGACCAGCAGCACGGGGCGCGTGGAGGTCATGTCGAGGACAAAACGCCCGCTCGGCCCGTGCAGGTGCAGCACATCCTCTTTCTTCAGGCTCGTAAAAATCTCACGCACAAACGGGGTGTTGGCGCGTGGAATATGGAATTCCAGACGCCGATCCTCGCAGGGACAACTGGCCACCGGGTATTCAGCCCGCAACCCGGCAAAGCCCAGTTCGACCCGCTGCCCGGAGAGAAATTGCAGCCGTTGGCTGCGGGGTGTCAGCAGGTGAATGAGGCACATGTCGTCGATCAATTCCACCTTCTGCACCCGAGCGTCAATCTCCTGCTCCGGCAGGCCATCCACGGTCTGTTCGCCCGCCTCAATCACAAGATCGCTGACCGCCGTGTAGGAACACATGAGGAAGTGGCCATCGGCCCGATCGCGCTCACTGAGAACAAAGTCATGCGGATGCACCTTGGTCACCTGCCCAGCCGTCAGCCGCGCCTTGCACGCGCCACAGTGACCGTTACTGCAACCGTATTTGAGCGGCAGACCAGAGCGAAGCGCGGCCTCAAGCACCGTGTTGTTACCCTCGACAAAAAACTCCTCGCCCGAGGGTTGCACGCGCACATGGGCCGTCATCAAGCGCATGAGGTTCTCCTTTGCCAACAGGGCCAGCGCCCGCCCGCTCTCGGCCGGAGCGGCCGCCCATTGTTCGCGTAACCACTGCCGCAAGTCCTGCACGGCCTGAGCGACCGGCGCCCCGCCCCGTTCGGCGGCGTCCTGAAAACGGTCCTCCAGCCAGCCTAGAACGCGCTGCTGGTAGTGAAGCAACGACTGGGCCGCGGCATACTCCTTGCCCATCTCGAAAAGGCGCTCGGCGAGGATCTCCTGACTCGGCAGAACGCGCTCGCGCAGTCGCTTGCCATAGGCCTTTTCCTTGATCTCGGTGACATGCTGAACCTCGCCATCGTCTTCCCAGCGCACATCGGGGAAGACGCGCAGCAACTCATCCAGATCAATCATGCCATCGAAGGTGGCGATCTCACCGTGGTGAATCATGGCCTGCAGGGTCGAGCGGGGCACGCCCACCAGACGAGCAACCCGGGACAACGGTAATTGATGTGACATGGTCTCCTCGCACCCTTCCATGGGGTTTGTGGGTGGATAATAGCGGCACATCTACCGCAATGCATCCCCGCGCCGCACCATGCTCAATCTCACCGTTCGCCCCTCCCACCCTCGGGCCGCCGAACATCTGGCCAAGGCCGGCATCCCTCCCCTGCTGGCGCGCCTCTACGCCGCTCGCGGTATTCAGGACAGCCAGCAGATTCGCCACACGCTGCACCAGTTGGAACCCTTTGGCAGCCTGCTGCAGATCGAGGCGGTTGCGGCTCGCCTCAGTGAGGCCATTTCCCGCCAGGAAAAGATTCTCGTGGTCGCCGACTACGATGCCGATGGCGCCACCGCCTGCGCCCTGGCCACCGCCGGTCTGCGTGCACTCGGTGCCCAGGTGGCGTGGCTGGTCCCCAACCGCTTTGACGATGGTTATGGTCTCACCGCCGAGATCGTCGCCCAGGCCGCGCTCCACGCGCCGCAGATTCTCCTCACCGTGGACAACGGTATCGCCGCCTTTGCAGGGGTCGAGGAGGCCCGTCGGCGCGGCATCGAGGTCATCGTCACCGACCATCACCTGCCCGGCGAGACCATCCCCGACACCCTCATCGTCAACCCCAACCAGGCCGGTTGCGCCTTTCCATCCAAGAACCTGGCCGGCGTCGGGGTCGCCTTCTATGTTGTGATGGCGACGCGCGCTGAGCTGCGCCGACGCGGCGCCTTTGCCCAGAAGCCCGAGCCGCCGCTCGGCGACCTGCTCGACCTCGTCGCTCTCGGCACTGTCGCCGATGTCGTCAAGCTGGACGACAACAATCGCCTGCTGGTCGATGCGGGTTTACGCCGTCTCCGTTCGGGCCAGGGCCGCCCGGGGCTCAACGCCCTGTTCCGCGCCGCTGGTCGCGACCCGCTGCGGGCCAGCGCCCAGGATCTGGGTTTTACCATCGGCCCGCGCCTGAATGCCGCTGGCCGCCTCGCCGACATGGGCCTCGGTGTCGCTTGCCTGCTGGCCGAAGACGATGCCGCCGCACAGCCTCTGGCGCGCGAGCTGGATCGCCTGAACCGCGAACGGCGCGAGATCGAGGCCGATATGCAAACGCAGGCGGCCGCCATCCTCGACACCCTGGATATCAACAACCAGCGTATGACCCTGACCCTGTTCGACCCGGATTGGCATCAGGGCGTCATTGGCCTCCTCGCCTCGCGCATCAAGGAACGCCACCATCGACCGACGCTGATCTTTGCCGACGCCGGCGAGGGTTGGATCAAAGGCTCCGGGCGCTCCGTCCCCGCCCTGCATCTGCGCGACGCCCTGGATCAGGTGGATCGTCGCCACCCCGGCCTCATTGCCCGCTTTGGCGGCCATGCGGCGGCGGCCGGTCTGACCCTGCGGCGTGAGGCCCTCGACACCTTCAGCGCGGCCTTCGAGGCCGTTGCCCATGAAACCATGTCGGCGTCAGATCTGGAACGACGCATTGAAACGGACGGTGCCTTGTCCCCTGGCGAACGCCATCTCGACAACGCCCGGCTCCTGCGCAACGCCGTCTGGGGTCAGGGTTTTCCGCCGCCCACCTTCCTGGGCGAATTTACCGTGCAGACCCAACGCCTGGTGGGTGGCATGCACCTCAAGCTCGGTCTGGTCGCGGACGGGGTGCAGAACGAGGCCATCCTGTTCAACCACGATCAAGCCCTGCCCGACCGCATCCAGGCCGTTTACCGGATGGAGGTCAACGAATTCAACGGCAGCAGCACCCTTCAGCTCGGCATTGAACACTGGAGTGCGCTATCCTGAACGAGGGAGGTGCCATGGATATTGGTTTGCATGAACTCGGTCGCCTCAGCCCCTTTCTGATCAGTCTGGCCATCGGTCTTCTGATTGGGCTTGAGCGTGAGCGCAATCCCAGCGCGCGAGCGGGGCTGCGCACCTTTGCCTTGGTCTCCCTGAGTGGTTGCCTGGCGGCCATGATCAGTGCACTGACGGCCTCCCCCTGGATTCTTGCGGCCGGCCTCCTGATCTTCGGCGGCATGATGGTGGCCAGTTATTACCGCGACCCGCCCGAAGGCGACCCCGGCACCACCACCATCGCCGCCGTTGTCGTCTGCTACGGCCTCGGGGCCCTGACTTGGCTCGGTGAGGAACAGATCGCCATCGTCATGGCCATCCTGACCACCCTGCTGCTCTATTTCAAACCCGAGTTACGCCTCGTCAGCCACCAGATCACCCGCCGTGACCTGCTCTCGGTGCTGCAGTTCTGCATCCTCAGCTTTGTCGTCCTGCCCCTCCTGCCCGACCAAGGCTTCGGCCCCTACGCGGCCATCAACCCCCGCCATGTCTGGTGGATGGTGATCCTGGTCTCCGGCCTGTCGCTCGCCGGCTATGCCGCCCTGCGCATTGCCGGCCCCGGCCGCGGCAGCCTCCTTACCGGCCTGTTCGGGGGCGTTGCCTCCAGTACTGCGACCACCCTCGCCTTTGCCCGCCGCGCCAAGGACGATCCCGCACAGGTGCCCCAATCAGCCCGCATCATTCTCATCGCCAACACCGTCCTCTTGCTACGCATCGTCCTTCTCGTCATCGCGATCATCCCGGTGCTCATCCAGACCCTCGTTCCCCTGCTGGGCGGCGCCTTCATTGCCGCACTGGCCTACCTGATCTGGCTGCGCCATGCCCCGGACAGCGCGCCCGTCGATACCCCGCTGGAGATTCAGAATCCGGCGGAGATCTCGGCCGCGATCACCTTTGGCCTGCTCTATGCCGCCATCCTGCTTGCCTCGGCCTGGCTCACCGACCGCGTGGGCCAACAAGGAATCTACGCCTTGGCCGCCGTCTCCGGGCTGACCGATCTGGACGCCATCACCCTATCGACACT
>VGVU01000106.1 GCA_016873905.1 Betaproteobacteria bacterium
GCCAGGATAATGGCCGCATACTGGCCCTCGTCCAGTTTACGCAGGCGCGTGTTGACATTGCCACGCAGGGTATCAATGACCAGATGCGGGAAGCGCGCCTTCAACTGCGCTTGCCGGCGCAGACTGGAGGTGCCGACCCGTGAACCGGCGGGGATGTCAGACAGGCGCTGGTACTGGTTGGAGACCAGCGCATCACGCGGATCCTCGCGCGCCGGAATCGTCACCAGCTCGAAGCCCTCCGGCAGGACCATGGGCACATCCTTGAGCGAATGCACCGCCAGATCGGCACGCCCGGCGGCCATCGCCTGTTCCAGTTCCTTGACGAACAGGCCCTTGCCGCCAATGCGCGCCAGAGGCGAATCGAGGATCTGATCGCCCTGCGTGGTCATGCCCAGCAACTCGACCGTGAGGCCGGGGTGCAACGCCATGAGACGATCACGGATATGGTGTGCCTGCCATAAGGCAAGCGGGCTTTCGCGAGTGGCAATGGTCAGGGTCATCACAAGGCTAACAGGAGTTGAATGAAAGGGCGGCGATAGGTTGCGCGCTATAATGCGTGCCCAAAAGTTACTGAGAGAAATCCTCTGCAACTCGATGAAAAGAAACCTCATCACACTGTGCCTGGCGATTCTAGCATGCGCATCCCTCGGCGCCGGAGCGGCAACCCCGCCCTCGGCTGAGCCCGCTTCTGGCGTCCCCGTCGCAGAGAACCTGCAGGCCGACGCGCAAGCGGCCGCAGAACTGGGGGGTGCCGTCCTGCTGGTCTTTGTGAGTGACCGCTGCGGCTACTGCGAGACTGTACTCAATGAATTTCTCATCCCCATGAGCCGAAACACCGACTATAGCCAGCGCATTGTCATGCGCCGCATCGTGACCAACAGCGACCGCCCCTTGCTCAATTTTCGCGGCGCCCCCCTCACCCATCGCCGCTTTGCACAAGGCGTCGGGGTTCGCATGACCCCGGTCGTGCAGATGTTTGGGACCCAGGGCCAGTTACTGGGAAGACCGCTGGTTGGCCTCTCCACCATCGACTATTACGGCCACTTCCTGGACCAGACCATTGACCTCGCCATTGCGCTGGGCCGCACGCAGTCATCCGCCCAGGGAAAGCCGCTTTCCCCCACCCCCGTTCGCCCCTGATACCGCCCTGAAAGAACCGAACATGACCCAAACAACCGCCTGGTCCGGCCGCTTTTCCGAGCCGGTTGATGCCCGCGTCAAACGCTACACCGCGTCGATTCCGTTTGACTGGCGCCTAGCCCCCTTCGACATCCAGGGCTCGCTGGCGCACGCCGCGATGCTGGAAAAAATTGGCGTACTCACGGCGCAGGATCTGGCCGACATCCGCCGCGGCCTGGGCGAGATCCTCGCCGATTTTGAGGCGGGCCGTTTTCAATGGAATCTCGACGACGAAGACATCCATTTCAACATTGAGCGCGACCTGACCCGCCGCATCGGCGATGCCGGCAAGCGCCTGCACACCGGCCGCTCGCGCAACGATCAGGTCGCCACGGATGTGCGCCTGTGGCTACGCGCCTCCATCGACGGCATCCAGACGCAAATCCAGCGCGCCCGCAGCGCCCTCATTGATCTCGCCGAGCAACATGCCGACACCGTGATGCCAGGCTTCACCCACTTGCAGGCCGCCCAGCCCGTCACCTTCGGCCACCACCTGATGGCCTGGCAGGCGATGCTTGTGCGCGATGCCGAGCGCCTTGCCGACTGCCGCCGCCGCGTCAACCGCCTGCCGCTGGGCGCCGCTGCCCTGGCCGGCACGAGTTACCCCATCGACCGCGAATTTGTCGCCGGGCTTCTCGGTTTTGAAGGCGTGTGCGACAACTCACTGGATGCCGTTTCTGACCGCGACTTCGCCATTGAATTCCTGGCCGCCGGCGCGCTGATCATGACCCATTTGTCACGCATGGCCGAAGAGATGGTGTTGTGGATGACGCCGCGTTTTGGCTTCATTGATCTGGCCGACCGTTTCTGCACCGGCAGTTCGATCATGCCGCAGAAAAAAAATCCCGATGTGCCGGAGTTGATGCGCGGCAAAACCGGCCGCATGAACGGCCACCTTATCGCCCTGCTGACCCTGATGAAGGGCCAGCCACTGGCCTACAACAAGGACAATCAGGAAGACAAGGAACCGCTGTTTGACGCGGTGGACACCCTGATCGACACGCTCGCCATCTTTGCCGACATGATTCCGGGCATTCGCGTCAAGGCTGAACGCATGCGCCAGGCCGCCATCGAGGGCTTTACCACCGCCACCGATCTCGCCGACTACCTGGTCAAGAAGGGCCTGCCGTTCCGCGAGGCCCACGAAGTGGTCGCCCGCGCCGTCGCTGCCGCCGAGAAAAAAGACTGCGATCTGGCCGATCTGGCGCTGGCTGAATTGCAGACCTTCTCTGCGCTGATCAGCGACGATGTCTACGCCGTGCTGACGCTGGAAGGCTCCCTCGCCGCCCGCGACCACCTCGGCGGCACAGCACCGAATCAGGTGCGGGCCGCCATTGTCCGGGCCCGCACAGCGCTCAAGGGCTAAGCATCCAGGCTGACTACGCGCGCCGCCTGTTCCGAACAATACCGGTTCAGCGCGGCCAGCAATTCAGCACCGCTGCGGGTATCCACCCAGGCCTCGCCCAGCCGGCGGAAGTGAAAACCGCCGGACTTGGCAGCCACCCAGATCTCATGCAACGGCGGCTGTTTGTTGATGATGATCTGCGTACCGTTATCGAAGTCGATCTGCATGACGCCGCCGGGCGCGCGTTCCCAGTCGATGTCTGCCGCATCGAGGCGATCTTCAAGGTCGGTCATGAAAGCGTCCGCCAGTTGATGAAATTCAGTATCGGTCATAGACATAGAGGCTCGCCATGCACAGGATGGCATCAGAAAGCGCGTGATAAACTCCGGGCCATCATTCTAAGCCCATCCCTAACCGAAACAGCCAACATGCGCATCGCCTTTGTCCTTCTGATCACTCTGGCCGCCCTGACCGGTTGCGGCAAAAAAGGCGTGTTGGTCCTGCCCGATACCCTGCCCGCCCAAGCTCCCACCGCCACGACCACGAAATGAATCCGTTTGAACTCCGCAATGGCGTACTGCACTGTGAAGACACGCCTCTGACCACCGTTGCCGAGACCTACGGCTCACCCACCTTCGTCTATTCGCGTGCCGCACTGGAGGCCGCTTATCGCGCCTATGACGCCGCCTTTTCGGCGCATCCGCACCAGATCTGCTACGCCGTCAAGGCCAACTCCAATCTGGGCATTCTCAATCTCTTCGCCCGCCTGGGCGCAGGTTTTGACATCGTCTCGGGCGGCGAACTGGCACGCGTCATCGCCGCCGGTGGCGACCCCGGCAAGGTTGTATTTTCCGGCGTGGGCAAGAGCGCGGCCGAGATTCGCCAGGCGCTCTCGGCGGGCATTCATTGCTTTAATGTCGAATCCGAAAGCGAGCTCAACCGGATCAATCGCATCGCCGGCGAAATGGCCTTGAAGGCGCCGATCAGCCTGCGCGTGAATCCGGATGTGGATGCCAAGACACACCCTTACATTGCCACCGGCCTGCGCGAAAGCAAGTTTGGCATTCATCATGCCGACGCCCTGCGCATCTACCGCTTGGCCGCTGGTCTGCCGCATATCGCCATTCGTGGCATTGATTGCCACATCGGCTCACAACTGACCGAACTAGGGCCCTTTGCCGATGCCCTTGATCGCGTGCTGGAGCTGGTTGACCAACTGGCGGCCGAAGGCATTGGACTGCAGCACATTGACCTTGGCGGCGGACTCGGTGTGCGCTACCGCGACGAAACACCGCCCGCCATTGACGCCTATGCACAAGCCATCCTGGCCAAGGTCGGCGCGCGCAGCGAGACCCTGATCCTGGAGCCCGGTCGATCGCTGGTCGCCAACGCGGGCGTGCTGCTCACTCGCGTCGAATACCTCAAGCACACCGAGGCGCGCGATTTCGCCCTGGTCGATGCGGCGATGAACGACCTGATGCGGCCAGCGCTGTACGAGGCCTGGCACGAGGTCGAACCGGTCACGCCACGCCCGGATGCACCGCGTATCTACGACATCGCCGGCCCGGTCTGCGAAAGCGGCGATGTGCTGGCGCGGGGCCGGAGTCTGGCCTTGCATGAGAATGACCTGCTCGTGTTCCATTCCGCTGGCGCTTACGGCATGAGCATGAGCTCCAACTACAACACCCGCCCACGCGCCGCCGAGGTCATGGTCGATGGATCGCAGATGCATGTTGTACGCCAGCGTGAGACCCTTGCGGCCCTCTTCGCAACGGAGCAGCGCATCCCCTGAAGGCATTGTTCGGCAAGCGTCGAAACACCTCACGACACACCCGAAAATTCAGCCTTCGGTGTCGTTCGTGCCACAGCAAAAATAACCCTCGCGTGGCCACAAAAGTTATTGACGAAAAAAAATTTTTTTGATCTAGAATCCGCGGAACACGCAACGCGTGGAAATGCCTTACTTTAAGGCTCGCGGCAATCCAGATTGGATGCCGATTTTCGTAGGAGACTGTTATGGCTGCTAGCAAGAAAAAAATTGCTTCCCCGAACCCGTTGCTCTCTGTCATCGCACCCGATCTAGCCAAGAA
>VGVU01000107.1 GCA_016873905.1 Betaproteobacteria bacterium
TATGGCCACGGCACGGTCACGACGCATTGAGGAGCAGATTCGCCATGAACTGGCGCTGATCTGCGCCCGTGAGTTGCGTGATCCGCGTGCGGCGGGGGTCAGTTTTACTGCCGTTCGCGTGGCGCGGGACCTTGAACATGCGCAGGTCTTTTTTACCTTGCTGCAGGGCGATCCGGCCTTGGCGGCCAAGGCCCTGGAGCGTGCCTCCGGGTTTATGCGCAGCCAGTTGGCGCAGCGCATGGACCTGCGCACCGTACCCAAGCTGACCTTTGTCTACGATGTTTCAATCGAGCGCGGGGCGCATTTGTCGCACCTGATTGATCAGGCTGTGGCGGAGGACCAGCGTCACGCGCAGGCCGAGGTTGACGCCAGCCCCGACAAGCATCCCGACCACCCATAATGACGGCCGTACCGCGTCGCCGTCGGCGTATTGATGGGGTTCTGTTGTTCGACAAGCCGATTGGCTGGTCGTCCAATGCGGCCTTGCAGAAGGTCAAATGGTTATTGCGCGCAGAGAAGGCGGGTCATACCGGGACCCTGGACCCCTTTGCCAGCGGCCTCCTGCCCATCTGCCTGGGCGAGGCCACCAAGTTTTCCCAGTTCCTGCTCAATGCCGACAAGGTCTATCTGGCTGAGATCCAGCTTGGGGTGCGCACGACGACGGCCGATCCGGAGGGTGAGGTCATTGCAACGCTCCCCGTCACGGCGGATCGTCTGGCGGTGGAGGCGGTGTTGCCGCAATTTACCGGCGACATCCTGCAGGTGCCGCCCATGCATTCGGCCTTGAAGCGCGATGGCCGGCCGTTGTATGAATATGCGCGGCGCGGTGAAACCGTCGAGCGCGAGGCGCGCCCCGTGGTGGTGCATCGTATTGAATTCCTCGCCTTAAAAGAGGACCGCCTGACCCTTCGGGTGCATAGCGGCAAGGGTCTGTATGTGCGGACTCTGGCCGAGGATATCGGAGCGGCGCTGGGCTGCGGGGCCTATTTGTTGGCGCTGCGGCGTGAGGCCGTGGGTCCCTTCCGGCTGGCGGCGGGTACGGATTTGCCGACCCTGGAAGCGGCGACGGAAGAAGAGCGCGATACCCGCTTGTGGCCGGTCGATTGTTTGTTGGGTGATGTGCCGCGCCTTGATCTGGATCTGGATTCGGCCTGGCAGTTTGGTCATGGTCAAGCGATTTGGCGCAGCGGCCTTCAGGTGGGTGCTGTCATGGCGGTCTATGCCCCGGACGGGGCCTTGCTGGGCGTGGCTGAGGTCAACGAGGAGGGCAAACTGGCCCCGCGTCGACTGGTGACGAGGGGCCCAGCCGCATAAGAAACGGCTTGAGAAATAAAGGTTTTTGGCGGTACAATCCACCGCTTTCTGTTGGAGATGAAAAAAATGGCTATTACCACGGCGCAAAAGGCGCAAACCGTAGCGGATTTTCAGCGTGCTCAGGGTGACACGGGTTCGCCCGAAGTCCAGATTGCGCTGCTGACCGCTCGTATCAATGACCTGACGGGCCACTTCAAGGTCAATGTCAAGGATCACCATTCCCGTCGTGGCCTGCTGAAGATGGTGTCGCAGCGTCGCAGTCTGCTCGACTACCTGAAGTCGCGTAATGTCGAGGCCTACCGTACCTTGATCGAGCGCTTGGGCCTGCGTAAGTAATTTGCGATGGTGTCGCAGCGCTGGGCGTTGCGCTGATTGCTGTCCATACGCCACGCCACCGTGCGTGGACAACCCAAGACCCTTGATGTGACGAGGTAAGCGTGAATTCAGTTGTCAGAAAGTCCTTTCAGTACGGCAAGCATCAGGTGACCCTGGAGACCGGCGAGATTGCTCGTCAGGCCGATGGCGCCGTGATGGTTAATTGCAGTGATACCGTGGTGCTGGTCGCTGTGGTGGGCAAGCATGATGTCAAGCCAGGTCAGGATTTCTTTCCTTTGACGGTTGACTATCAGGAAAAGACCTATGCGGCTGGCCGCATCCCCGGCAGCTTCTTCCGCCGCGAGGGCAAGCAGTCTGAAGGCGAGATTCTGGTCTCGCGCCTGATCGATCGTCCGCTGCGTCCGCTGTTTCCGGATGGTTTCTACAACGAGGTTCAGATCATCGCCACGGTGATGTCGCAGAACCCGGATGTCCCGGCGGATATCCCGGCCTTGATCGGCGCCTCCGCTGCGCTGGCCATTTCCGGTATCCCGTTCAATGGCCCGATCGGCGCTGCGCGCGTGGGCTATGTTGACGGGCAATACATCCTCAACCCCGATCTTTCGGATCTCGCCAATTCCAAGCTCGATCTGGTGGTGGCCGGTACCGATGCGGCCGTGCTGATGGTCGAGTCCGAGGCCGATGAGCTGTCGGAAGATGTCATGCTGGGTGCGGTGGTGTTTGGCCATGACCAGATGCAGGTTGCCATCGACGCCATCAACGAGATGGTCGATGAGGTGGGCAAGGATCTCTGGGATTGGCAGGCGCCCGTGCCGCCAACCGCCATGATCGAGCAGATGCGCTCCCTCTGTGGTGACGACCTGAATCGGGCCTACTCGATTCGCGAAAAGCAGGCGCGTCAGTCGGCCGTGGATGAGGTGCGTACCCGCGTGTTCGCGCAAATGATTACCGCCGATATGGATACTGAGGCCGCCAATGCGGTCAAGAACGAGTTCCATAACCTGGAGGCCAAGGTGGTTCGCGGTCGGATTCTCGAGGGTTCGCCGCGCATTGACGGTCGCGACACCCGCACCGTGCGTCCGATCACGATCCGTACCGGCGTGCTGCCGCGTACCCACGGCTCGGCCCTGTTCACTCGGGGTGAGACGCAGGCCCTGGTGGTTGCCACGCTGGGCACCATGCGTGATGCGCAAACCATTGATGCTTTGACTGGCGAGTATCGCGATCGCTTCATGCTGCATTACAACATGCCTCCCTTTGCCACCGGCGAAACGGGTCGCACCGGTTCTCCGAAGCGTCGCGAGATTGGCCATGGCCGTTTGGCCAAGCGGGCGCTGACTGCCTGTCTGCCGGCCGCGGCGGATTTTGACTACGCGATTCGCGTGGTCTCCGAGATTACCGAGTCCAACGGCTCGTCCTCCATGGCCTCGGTCTGTGGCGGTTCGCTGGCGATGATGGATGCCGGTGTGCCGATGCGCTCGCATGTGGCGGGTGTGGCCATGGGCCTGATCAAGGAAGGCAATCGCTTTGCGGTGCTGACGGACATCCTCGGGGACGAGGATCATCTTGGCGACATGGACTTCAAGGTGGCCGGCACGGCCAACGGCATCAACGCCCTGCAGATGGACATCAAGATCGAAGGCATCACCAAGGAGATCATGGATGTCGCCCTGCGTCAGGCGCGTGAAGGCCGTCTGCACATCCTGGGCATCATGAACCAGGCCGAGGCGCAGCCGCATGAGATGAGCCAGTACGCGCCGCGCATCATCACTTTCAAGATCAATCCGGACAAGATTCGCGATGTTATCGGCAAGGGCGGTGCGGTGATTCGCGCCCTGACGGAAGAAACGGGCTGCCAGATTGAACTGACCGATGATGGTACGGTGAAGATTGCCACCACCAGCAACGAGGCCGGTGAGTTGGCGAAGAAGCGTATCGCCGAGATTACCGCAGAGGTCGAGATCGGCCAGATCTATGAGGGCACGGTGATCAAGATCACGGACTTCGGCGCCTTTGTGAATCTGATCCCCAACCGCGATGGCCTGTTGCATATCTCGCAGATTGCTCACGAGCGGGTTAACGCCGTGTCCGATCATCTCAAGGAAGGCCAGACCGTGCGGGTCAGGGTCCTCGAGATTGATGATCGGGGTCGCGTTAAGCTGTCTGCCAAGGCGCTGATCGAGCGACCGCTGGCTCCGGCGGTTGCGGCGGAGGAGACTCCGGCGGAGTAAGTGGCAAGGCCCATGCCAAAAAGGCGGCTCCGGTCGCCTTTTTGTTTGGGTCGCAGGGGTGTGGCTAGCCTAGGCCGATGCTGCTCAGAAACCCTTGCCACCAGCGGCGCCGGTTTTGCGGGACGATGTGTTCGGGGGTTAGATCAGAGGGGGGGACTCGGCTCATGACCCAGCCGGGTAGAATCTTGTAACCGGCCGAGCCACAGGAGCTGCCCAGGTGATGCGGGTCGTAAATCTTGATAAGACTGGGTGAGTCCAGATTGTCTGCATAGACAATGCCACAATAGGACTCGTCGTGATCGCGGCGTAACAGCGCATCGATTTCGCGGATGAAGGTTTCGACATGCGCGCTGTCAGCCGGGTCTTCCGGGCGTGCCTCGCCAACCGCGTAGAGATACCAACCCGCGTCACGATCAACGCGTTGCCAAAAGGCACCCAGTTGTTCCCAGGCCAGGATGCTGTAGAGCGTGCCGCCAAACAGGGTATCGAAGGCCGGGCTATGGTGGCGTGCGTGAAGTAGGTGTGCTGTGGTCAAAATGGGTTTGGTATGGGCTGAGTTGGTTTACCATTGTATTCAATCTGACATGGAAAGGGGCCCCTATCGGGGGCTATGGAGTGCTCAATGTTGCAAGCCTTGATTTTTGATGTGGACGGTACGCTGGC
>VGVU01000108.1 GCA_016873905.1 Betaproteobacteria bacterium
TGCTGGAGCGCGCCGGTGATCTGGCGGCGCTGTTGACCAATCTGGAGCCGCACGATGTGCTCTTTATTGACGAGATCCATCGTCTCTCGCCCGTCGTGGAAGAGATTTTGTATCCGGCGCTGGAGGACTATCAGCTCGACATCATGATTGGCGAGGGGCCGGCGGCGCGTTCGGTCAAGCTGGACTTGCCGCCCTTTACCCTGATTGGTGCCACCACCCGGGCCGGGATGTTGACCAATCCGCTGCGCGATCGCTTCGGCATCGTCGCCCGGCTGGAGTTTTATAAGGCCGAAGAATTGGCGCATATTGTCGAGCGCTCCGGGCGCTTGATGAAGGTGGCCATTGATCAGACCGGGGCCTTTGAGATTGCCCGTCGTTCGCGCGGTACGCCGCGCATTGCGAACCGTCTGTTGCGCCGGGTGCGTGATTTTGCCGAGGTCAAGGCCGATGGTGCGGTGACGGCCGAGGTGGCCGATGCCGCGCTGAAGATGCTGGAGGTGGATCACGGTGGGCTGGATGTGATGGACCGCAAGCTGCTGTCGGCCTTGCTGGAAAAATTTGCGGGTGGTCCGGTGGGGCTGGAAAATCTGGCGGCGGCCATCGGCGAGGCGGCCGATACGATCGAGGATGTTCTGGAGCCTTATTTGATCCAGCAGGGCTTTTTGGCCCGTACCCCACGCGGCCGGGTGGCGCAGCCTTTGGCTTATCGGCATTTTGGGCTGGCTGCGCCGACGCGCATTCAAAATCCGGATATGTTCGATGAATGAATTTGTCTGGCCGGTGCGCGTCTATTGGGAAGATACCGATGCCGGCGGCGTGGTGTATTACGCCAATTACCTGAAGTTTTTGGAGCGGGCGCGCAGCGAGTGGTTGCGGACGCTGGGCATTCATCAGCGCGAATTGGCGACACAGGAAGATGTGTTGTTTGTGGTGCGGCGGGTGGAGGTCGATTACCTGAAACCGGCGCGCTTTGAGGATGCCCTGGCGGTGCAGTCCCGCATCACCGAGATGGGCCGCGCCAGCCTGACCATGGCGCAACAGATCCGGCGCGGAGACGAGGTGTTGTTGTCCGCGCAGGTGAAGTTGGCTTGCGTGAGTGCAAGCGCGATGCGACCCGCTAAAATTCCCCCTTACCTTCTTGTGAAGTTGAATGACGCATGAATTTAACGACGGATCTCTCTCTTTGGACCCTGGTGCTTGAGGCCAGTTGGGTCGTCAAGTTGGTCATGCTGCTGTTGCTGGCGGCCTCGTTGTTGTCCTGGGGGTTGATTTTCCACAAATGGTTTGCCTTCCGCCGCGAGGAGCGCGCCACACGCGCCTTTGAGAGCGAGTTTTGGGGCGGTGGGGTGACCGAGATGCTAAAGCGTCCGGCGGAGGCCAATGTCGGCAGCATGGAGTGTGTGTGCCGTGCCGGCTATAAGGCCTTTGAGCGCATGTTCAAGCAGCCGGGCGCCATGCCGGAGGCGGTCCTGGAGAGCGCGCAGCGCGCCATGCGCGCGGAGTACCAGCGCGAGATGGATCGACTGGAATCGCACTTGCCACTCCTGGCCACCATCGGTTCCGTGTCACCGTATGTGGGCCTGTTCGGGACGGTCTGGGGCATCATGAACGCCTTCCGCGGCCTCGCGAATGTCTCCCAGGCGACGCTGGCACATGTGGCGCCGGGGATCGCCGAGGCGCTGGTGGCAACCGCCATTGGCCTGTTTGCCGCCATCCCGGCGGTGATTGCGTACAACCACTTCACCCATGAATTCGATCGTCTGGCCAATCGTTTCGATGTGTTCATGGAGGAGTTCTCCAATGTCATGCAACGCTGGGGGCATCAGAAATCATGATCCGGCAGCGCCCGCGCCGCGCCATGAGTCAGATGAATGTAGTTCCCTACATTGATGTGATGCTGGTGTTGCTGGTCATCTTTATGGCAACGGCACCGTTCCTGAGCCCGTCGCAGATCGAGCTGCCGCGCATCGGGCAGGGCAACAGCACGCCGGTTGGACCTCTGGAGGTGGTGCTGCGGAGCGATGCCTCTCTGATTCTGCGCGACCGGGCCGCTGACGGGCGCGAGGAACCCCTGACCGAGGGCCGTCTGGTGGCGGAGTTGCGGGCCAGGCAGGCGGCCCGACCGGGGCAGCCCGTGGTGATCGCCGGTGACCGCGCCCTGCGCTACGAGCAAGTGATGCGTCTGATGGATCTGCTCCAGCGCGGTGGGGTTGAGCGTATTGGCCTGCTGGTCCAACCGGCGGCTTCATGACTGCCTGGGCGATGCCGCGTACGGCAGGGGTTACCCAGGCCTGGGCCGCGGATCGTTCGTCGCTGTGGGCTGGCCTGTTGTCGGTGCTGGTCCACGGAGGCCTGTTGCTGACCCTGGTGCTGGGCGTCTCCTGGCGCAACGCGCCCAATCAACCGGTCCAGGCTGAGATCTGGACGCAGTTGCCGGAACCGACGATCAGGCCTCGGCCGGAGCCGGTGGTCGAGCCGCCGCCCGCCCCAAAGCCGGATATCGCCATTAAACGGGCGCCCAAGCCCAAGGTCGAACCAAAGCCCAAGGTCGAACCAAAACCCAAGCCCGAACCAAAACCCAAGGTCGAACCGAAGCGGCGCGAGACCCAGAAGCGCGAGCAACGAGAGGAGGCCCGCCGGGCACTGGAGCAGGAATTGCTGCGTGAAGAAAAGGCGGCCATGGCCGCTGAGCTGGAGCGGGTTCAGACGCAGCGGCAGCGTGCGGAGACGCAGGCGCGGACGATGGCGCAACTCAAGGCGATGGCGCTTCGGGATGCCCAAGACCGTATCCGTCTCAAGATTCGTGGTTTGCTGCGGATTCCGGAAGGCATCAAGGGCAATCCGGAGGTGGTGTATTTGGTGCGCCTATTCCCCAACGGAGAGATTATGGGGACGCCAGAGCGGCTGATATCGAGCGGCCACTCGGGTTACGATGCGGCGGTGGAGGCGGCCATCCTGAAGGCCTCCCCGTTGCCGCTGCCGGTGGGTGCGGGCGCGAAGGCGGATTTTCGCGAGGGTTTGAGATTGAGTTTTCGGCCGCATGAAGGATAGGGGTGCCGATGCTACAATGGCACGCATCTCAGGGTGGGGTAATGGATTCTGTGCGGCGCCTACTTGTTAGCCTGTTTTTGCTGTGGATGGCCGGCCCGGTGTGGTCGGCGATGACCATTGAGATCGTGGGTGGCGCAGCCAACCGCATTGTGGTGGCGATCGGCCCCTTTGGCCAGGCGGCTGCCGGGCAGGAGGATGTGGCGCGGGTTCTGACGGACGATCTTTCCATGAGCGGCCAATTCAGCATTGTCAACGAACCCTCCTTGTTGGTCGGTGACGCATCGACCCCCGCGTGGGGCCGTGTGCGCAGAAATAATGTCGATGCGGTTGTGGTGGGACAGGTGACCCCCTTGCCGGACGCGAATGTTGAGGTGCGTTTCCGGCTTTATGATGCGGTGCGGGCTCGCCAGATGGTGGGCTTCAGCTATGTGGTGCCGCTTCGCGCCCTGCGTGGCGTGGCGCACCGGATCGCTGAGGAAGTGCATTTGGCCTTGTTGGGATCACCCGGTGCCTATGGTGGACGGATCACCTATGTGGTTAAGCAGGCCGGCCGCTATGCCCTCAAGGTCTCTGATGTGGACGGGCACAATGTATCAAGCGTGCTCGAGTCGCCAGAACCGATCATCTCGCCGGCCTGGTCGCCCGATGGTAACCAGATCGCCTATGTCTCCTTTGAGGAACGGCGTCCCATTGTCTATGTGCAAACCCTGAGCGACGGCAAGCGCAGGGCGGTTTCCCGCTTCCGGGGCTCGAACTCTGCGCCCGCCTGGTCGCCGGATGGAAAGCGCATCGTGGTGGCACTGACGCGAGATCAGTCTTCGCAGTTATATCAGGTGGATGCGTTGGGCCAGGGCGAGCCCGTCCGTTTGATGCGGAGCTCGTCCATTGATACGGAGCCGGTCTATAGCCAGGATGGGCGCTTCATTTTTTTTACTTCCGACCGTGGCGGGTCGCCGCAGATTTATCGGTTTGAACTGGCCTCTGGGGAGACTCAGCGCATCACTTTTGATGGCAGCTACAATGTCTCACCAGCGCTCTCCAGGGATGGGCGCTGGCTGGCCTTCGTTCACCGCGTCGAGGGGGCCTTCCGGATTGCCGTCATGGAGTTGGCGACGCGACAGGTGCAAGTCTTAACCGAAACCGATTATGATCAGGCACCGAGTTTTGCGGCGAATGATCGCATCATTCTTTATGCCACCCGGGTGCAGGGCCGAGGTGTGCTGGCGACTGTTTCCCTGGATGGCAAGATCAAGCAGCGGTTGACGCAAGAAGGTGATTTGCGTGAACCGGCGTGGTCGCCTTAAGAGAAAGGATAGGTATTACATGCTTCGTCATGCCGTAATGGGAGCCGTTCTGGCCATAACCCTGGTTGGGTGCGCAAGCAAACCGAGCAAAGAGGCGCCGATCGAGAATCGTGGCGCTGCGGAGCTGGCGACCACGCCTGTGGTGGCCCCCGTGGC
>VGVU01000109.1 GCA_016873905.1 Betaproteobacteria bacterium
CATGGCCACGAGCAGCCTGGCGCGTACGCTGTCCGGTTGGCGAAGCCTGTTTCGCTATCTGTCCCGGCAACATGGGCTGAACAACAACCCCTGCCTGGGAATACGGCCGCCACGCGGTGAAAAGCGTCTGCCCCACACCCTGAGCCCGGACGAAATGGCGGCCCTGCTCGGGTCCGCCCCGGCCGAGTCGGAGGCTGATCCGTTGGCGATTCAGGATCGGGCCATGTTCGAGCTGATGTATTCCTCAGGTTTGCGCCTGGCCGAACTGATTGGGTTGGGATTGCAGAGCGTGGACCCGGCCAGCGGCGAGATTCGGGTGCTTGGCAAGGGGCGCAAGGAGCGTGTCGTTCCGGTTGGCAGCGCGGCCCTGCAGGCGATACAGGATTGGCTGGCGGTTCGTGAGCGCGTGGTTCGGGTGGAGGAGACTGGGTCACCGCCTCTCTTCGTGGGCGCGCGCGGCGCGCGCGTCAACCCCGCTGTGGTGCGCGAGCGCTTGCGACGCCTGGCGTTGCGCCATGGGGTCACGCAACGGGTGCATCCGCATGCCCTGCGGCATTCCTTTGCCAGCCATGTATTGCAATCGTCGGGTGATTTGCGTGCCGTGCAGGAGATGTTGGGCCATGCCAGTCTGTCCACGACGCAGGTCTACACCCATCTCGATTTTCAGCACCTAGCCAAGGTTTATGACAGTGCCCATCCGCGAGCGAAACGGAAACCCTGAGACAATTTAGACCCAGCGCACGATGTCGGTCGTGGGTTGGCGTAGTTTGGGCGTCTGGGGCTTGACGCGGTACCCGAAGGCCACCATGACAGCGAGGCCAAAGCGGCCGTCTTCAAGCAGGCCGGCCTCGTTCAGAGTGGCCTCGGCCTCCTGCTGGTTGAATCCCTCGATGGCGCAGGAATCCACGCCGAGCAGCGCCGCAGCGGTCATCATGTTGCCCAGCGCGATATAGCACTGTCGGCAGGACCAGTCGAACATGGCGCGCGGGTTATCGGTCAGGTGAAAATCGTTTTCCTGGAAGCTGCGGTAGCGCGCCAAGCGCTGGGCAATGCGGTCGGCATCGAAGTGCTGGACATTACGCATCAGGTCAAGCAGCCAGGGCGAATCATGGCGCATGTCGGCCGAGCGACGCGCGAGTATGGCGACGAAGTGGCTCGCCGTGGGCAACTGCCCTTGTGCGCCCCAAGTGACGGTCTTGAGTTTTTCACGAAGGATCGGGTCTTGAATGATGACGAAGCGCCAAGGCTCAAAACCAAAGGAGGCGGGCGAGAGGCGGCCGGTTTCAAGGATGCAGTTGAACGCCTCTGCCGGGATCTTGCGCGCGGGATCGAAGGTCTTGCAGGCGTGACGGAAATGAAAGCTCTCGACAAGGGTTTCTTGGCTGATCATGGATGACCTCGACAGGATGACTGGAAGGGTTGAAGCGATTATATGAGGGGTTTCCTTTACAGTCTGGCGCCATTGGGCGACCATCCGGCCCCATGATCCTAGAAACAGCAGTTGACCGCTTGCGAATACTGGAAAGACCGCATGGATATTGAATTTCTTCGCCTCTTGGGATTTCACCGGATGGGTGAGGCCGCTACGCACCCGATTGCACGGATTCTGAGCCGCCTGGCTGTGTTGCTCCTCCTTGTGGGGCCCGCCCCACAGCGTCGTCACGCCTTGCCATGCGGCTCAGAATCCGCACACTCGGGCGCGTCCAACTGCTGTTTCTAGGATGATTCTGGGTATTGGTAGCGATCTCGTTCAGGTGGCGCGTATGGCGGCGGCCTACGCACGCCATGGCGAGCGACTGGCGCGGCGCATGCTGGCCCAGAAGGAGTGGGCTGATTTTGGCCTGGCGGCTTCGAAGCCCCATTTTCTGGCCAAGCGTTTTGCGGCCAAGGAGGCGCTGGCCAAGGCGGTGGGAACCGGGTTGCGTCCTCCGGTCTCATTGACGGCGATGGCGGTGGGCCACGATGCGCTGGGCAAACCGGTGTTTGAGTTTGATGCGGGTTTGTCGGCCTGGCTGAGGCAAAACGGGATGCAACGAATCCATTTGAGTCTGTCCGATGAGCGGGACATGGCCTTGGCCTTTGTGGTGGTCGAATCATGAATCTTTCTGCATTGCGTTTGCCGCTGGGCGGGTTAATGGTGGATGTGGAAGGCAAGACCCTGACCGATGCCGACCGTCGCCGTCTGCAGCATCCCTTGGTCGGCGGCGTCATCTTGTTTACGCGCAATTTTGAAAGCGCCGCGCAGATCGAGGCCCTGATCCAGGAGATTCATGCCTTGCGTCACCCCGCGTTGCTGATCGGTGTCGATCATGAGGGCGGTCGGGTGCAGCGTTTCCGGGCCGGTTTTACGCCCATTCCCCCGATGCGCGCGCTGGGCGAGGTCTGGGATGTGCAGCCGCAACGGGCCCGCCTCATGGCGCGGGATATTGGCTATGTGATGGGTGCCGAACTGCGCGCCGTTGGGGTGGATTTCAGTTTTGCGCCGGTGCTGGATCTGGATTACGGCGGCAGTCGGGTGATTGGTGACCGGGCCTTC
Organism: Betaproteobacteria bacterium; assembly: GCA_016873905.1. Taxonomy (GTDB): domain Bacteria; phylum Pseudomonadota; class Gammaproteobacteria; order Burkholderiales; family Thiobacillaceae; genus QYQG01. The sequence continues at coordinate 2,537 of VGVU01000109.1, forward strand.
CATGCGGAACCCAAGGCCGTGTTTGAGCTGGCGCATGCCCTTATGCTGGGCCTGCATGACGCGGGTATGTCGGCCTGCGGCAAGCATTTCCCGGGACATGGCTTTGTGACGGCCGATTCGCATGTCGATATTCCGGTCGATCCGCGTACGCTGGCGGAGATCGAGCCGGATCTCCGGCCTTTCCGGCACATGATCGAACACGGTTTGGCGGCCGTGATGCCGGCGCATGTGATCTATCCCGAGGTGGATGCCGCGCCGGCCGGTTTTTCAGCGCACTGGTTGACCGATATCCTGCGTCACGAGATGGGTTTCGAGGGGGTGATCTTCAGCGATGACTTGTCGATGGAAGGGGCCAGCGTTGCGGGGGATGTGGTGGCACGGACGCAGGCCGCGTGGGCAGCGGGCTGCGATATGGCGCTGATCTGCAACCGCCCCGATCGCGTCGATGAGGTGTTGGCGCATGACGCGTTGCCCGGCAAGAAGCGCGAGACGCCCGCGACCTCTCTGATCCGTTTTGCCCGCATGCATGGCCGACCACACCCGCCAGACCGGAGGCGCCTGCACGAGAGTCCGCGCTTCGTGGCTGCCCTCCGGCATTTGGCTGGCCTGGGCGAGCGGGATGGCGATTTGCAACTCGCCGACCCGACGGAGGCCGCCGTTGGGAAATAACGCCAGCGGCCGCGATGGCCTCAGTCTGGATACCGATACCGGTCATCTGGAGCATCACCTCGGCCACGCCGGGACGCACAGCCATTTTCTGGCTGCCGTGCTTCTGACCCTTGGGTTTGCCATGGTTGAGGCGGTGGCAGGATGGTGGTCCGGTTCACTGGCCTTGATCTCCGATGCGGGACATATGGTCACAGACAGTAGTGCGCTAGGTCTGGCGGCGCTCGCGGCCTGGCTGGCCCGCCGCCCGCCATCCAGCCGGCACACCTATGGACTGGTTCGGCTGGAGATCCTGGCGGCCTTGTTCAATGGCCTTTTGATGCTGGCGCTGATTGTCTGGATTGGGGTGGAGGCGGTTCAGCGTCTGGCGGCACCGACGGCGGTGCAGGGCGATACCGTGATGGTGGTGGCGGCGATCGGTCTGCTCGTCAACATCCTCGTCGCATGGAGGCTGCATCACGGGGGCACGGATCTCAACACGCGTGCGGCCTTGCTGCATGTACTGGGGGATCTGCTGGGTTCGGTTGCGGCCCTCGTTTCGGGTGTCCTGATTTATACCCTGGGTTGGTTGTGGGTCGATCCCGCGCTGTCTTTGCTCGTGGCCCTGCTGATTCTGGTTTCGGCCTTGCGCCTGTTGCGGGATGCGGTGCATGTCCTCCTCGAGGCAGTGCCGGGGCATATTGATCTCGACGAGATTGCCCGTGGCCTGGCTCGCATCCCTGGCGTTCATTCGGTACACGATCTGCATGTCTGGTCGCTGTCGTCCGGGCAAGTGGCCCTCTCGGCGCATCTGGACCTGGAGGCGATGGATGACTGGTCGCGCATTCTGGAGGAGGCGCGGACGCACTTGCGTCCATTCGGTATCGGGCACGCGACCCTGCAGCCCGAGCAGATGCCGTGATGACGGCAGCCCTGGCCGAGTTCAATCCGGAGTGCCGGCTCTGCCCTCGACTGGCGGAATTTCTGGACGCTACCAAGGCGCAGTTTCCGGCCTATTTTTGCCGGCCGGTCGCGCCCTTCGGTGACCCGGCCGCTCGCCTTCTCATTGTGGGTCTGGCCCCGGGGATGCACGGGGCCAACCGCACCGGTCGGCCCTTCACGGGCGATCATGCCGGCATTCTGCTTTATGAGACCTTGCATCGCTTCGGGTTTGCGACCGGCCCGGTGAGCGTGGCGGCTGACGATGGTCTGCGGCTGCTCGACTGCCGCATTACGAATGCGGTCAAGTGCCTGCCGCCAGCGAACAAGCCGGAGACGGCGGAGATCGTCCGCTGCAATGCCTTCCTGCGCGCAGAGTTGCAGGC
>VGVU01000110.1 GCA_016873905.1 Betaproteobacteria bacterium
TCACCTACGGGCTCTGGGGCGGTCAAGGCGAAATCCTGATCCGCGATGTGCTCTACACGGCCGCGCTCCAACTCGTCGGAGCCAACCCCGCGGCCATTCACGACCCGGCCGAGATACGCGACCGTACCGCGTTCGCATCGCTGACGCAGATCCCCTCCGGCGCCCTTGGCAGCGAGGCCGAACGCATCGCCCAGCTCGCCGCGCAATGCATCGTCACCGCCCACGCCCTGCAAGGGCGCATCGCCAAACTCCCCAGCCCCTGCGCGGCCGCCACAAAGGACATCAACCAACAACTCGCCGATCTGGTCTCTGTGGGCTTCATCGCCAGACACCCGCCCAAACGCCTGCAACACCTGCCCCGCTACCTCGCCGCCATCGAACGCCGGCTGGAAAAACTCCCCCGCGATCTGGTCCGCGACACCCAACAGCAACGCGACATGGCCCCCCTCCTTCAGGCCGCTGCCACCCTCAAGGGCGAAAAAGCCAGCGAATTCCGCTGGGCGCTGGAAGAACTGCGCGTCTCCCTCTTCGCTCAAGAACTCAAAACCCCAGAGCCCGTCTCCATCAAACGGCTGGAAAAACGGCTGTCAGAAATTCGCCGCTAAAAGGGCCGCGCCTCAGTAATGCGGCGGCCTTTCGGATGCGCCGGGGCCTTCGCCCCCGGCCTCGGAGAGCGTGCGCAGTTGCTGGGCAAGCGTCACCAAAACGGTTTCAAGCTGTGCCAGCCTTTGTTCTTGCGCGTAAACCGTCCGGTTGAGCGCTTCGATCTGGTCTTCCTGATAGGCCAGTTTGATTTCGATATTGACCAAGCGTTCTTCGCACATGCGTCAGCCCTGAATGCAGAATGGAAACCCGAAGGCGCGCTGGCTACAGGCGCTGTTCCGGCACTAGGTGTACCCCTTGATCGCCAACGCTCAGGTGCATCTCGCCGTCCTGAATCATGGCGTTGAGGGACAGCGTTCTTTGCTCGGCCAGGGCCGCCAGCGCAGCGGTCTGATCGGCGGCGAGGTTGATCACGCGCAGTTTGTTGAGTTTGCGCAGGGCGGACTGGTTTTGTTCCCACCAGATGTCGGCCGTCCGCCCGCCGTAATTCAGGACAATGACCTCGGCCGCGCGGCCCGAGGCCTTGCGTAGCCGCTTTTCGTCAGGCAGGCCGACCTCGATCCACTGTTCGATCGCGCCGGTCAGGTCCCGACGCCACAGATCGGGTTCGTCGTCCGATGACAGGCCTTTGCCAAACTCCAGCGCCTCGTGAGCGTGCAGGGCAAAGGCGATCACCCGCACCATCATGCGTTCGTCGGTCTCGGACGGATGGCGCGCAAGGGTGAGCGCGTGCGTTTGGTAGTAATGACGGTCCAGATCGGACAGTTGCAGTTCGATCTTGAAGATGGTTGCTTTCAGCGCCATGGGGCCTTTATCCGCGGGAATAAATCATCAACACGCCACGCAGCTCTCAACCGGCAGTCCGCGCCGCAGCCAGCCGGGGCCGGCAGCGCTTCCAGCCATCCCTTCCTTGACATTGAATACCTGGGTGAATCCCTGTTGTTGCAGGAATCTCTGCGCTTGCGTGGTGCGGTTTCCGGTGCGGCAAATGAGGGCAATGGGCGCATCGCGATCGCCCTTGACCTCTTGCAGCACACCCCGCAGCAGATGCTCGGCCCCGCGATACATGTCCACACGGCCAGCGCCTGGCGCCACGCCCGTTTGCCGCCATTCTTGTGGAGTGCGGATGTCGATCAATCTCACCTTGCCGCTTTGGCTTGCGGCCAAGGCCTCGGGCGCGGTCATGTCCGGCTGGGCGCTGGCGGCCAGCGGCAGGAGGCTGAGGGCGAAGACAAGGGAGTGCCAAAACTGCATACCAATTTTCTCCTGGAGCAGGGAACGGGGGACTTGGGGGGCGAACACTACCATGCCAAGCGCATGGGGAGACAAATACACAACGCGGCGAGCGCAGGCTATCGGCCCGGCGGGTTGGATTTTAGCCAGGTGCGTGTCTTGAGGGTCCAGCGCCAGACATATTGGGTGCCAGAAAAGGAGGCCAGCGCGGCGGTGAGGATAATAAGCGCGGGGAACAGCAACACGATTTCGGCGCTGAGCAGGTGCTGGCCGAGCAACAGGCTGATGAGGACAAACTCGGCGAAGGTGGCAACCTTGCCGCCCAGGGTGGGTGACACATCGAGATGACCGGTCAGGTGTAACCAGGCGGCCGCGCCCACCAGCACGGTGACATCGCGCAGGACCACGATGAGGGCCAGCCAGACCGGAAGAACACCCTGATCCGCCAAAAGCAGGATCACCGTCAGCAACATGGCCTTGTCGGCCAACGGATCGAGCCACGCCCCGAGGGCGCTTTTCTGATTCAGAAGCCGCGCCAGATAGCCATCAAAAAAATCGGTGACGGCGGCAATGACGAAATAAACAAAGGCCCCGGGCAGGTCGCCTTCCAGCAAGCGCCAGGCGACGAAGGGCACCAGGATGAAGCGCCCCAGGGTGAGCAGGTTTGGAATCGTGTACAGGCGACTATCCATGCCACGCACAATACGGTTTCAGGCCTCCAGCCGCAACACGGCGCAGGCATTCGCCGAAGTGGCGGCTGCGATTGTGGCGGTATCGACACCGCGCAGGCGGGCCAGCTCGGCGGCAATGCGCGGCAATTCGCAGGGTTCGTTGCGACGCGCGTCGGGCGGCAACCAGGCAGGCGGAATGTCCGGGCTATCGGTCTCCAGCACCAGCGCTGAGAGCGGCAGATCCGCTGCAAGCTGGCGCAGCCGGGTGGCGCGGGAATAGGTAAACGCGCCGCCAAAGCCGAGCTTGAAGCCAAGGTCAATGAAGGCCTGCGCCTGTTGCGCGCTCCCGGAAAAGGCGTGGGCAATGCCGCCGGGCACGCGAATGCGGCGCAGGTGTTTAAGGCAAAGATCGACCGCGCGACGACTGTGCACGATGACGGGCAGATCGTATTCGCGCGCCAGTTCAAGCTGGGCAACGAAGATCTGTTCCTGGGCCGCAAAGTCGGGATGATCAGCGAACAGATCAAGTCCGATCTCGCCCACCGCAACCGGCCGCCAACCCTCAATCTGGGCGCGGACGGCGGCGATGTCGTCCGGCTGGTGCGTATAGATGGGGTGCAGGCCCCAAGCCGGCAAGCAACCCGGGGAGCGGCGGCACAAGTCGGCCACCGCGGCCATGTTGGGGCGCGAGACGGCGGGGATGATCTGTCTGGTAACCCCTGCGGCCCGCGCCCTGGCATACACCGCCTCACGGTCGAGATCGAACTCGGCGGCATCAAGGTGACTGTGAGTGTCGATCCACATCACGGCCGTTCCCGTTCCAGCAGGGTCCGCACCGGGGCGGGCAGGGCCGCGCCGTCCATGTCGCCCAGCGCCAACCAGATCTGTCCCGGCAACGCTTCCTGTAACGGCCAGCGCTGCACGGCAAAGCGACGCGGGTGAATATTGAGACGGAAGTGGCTGAAGGTATGGGTGAGCACATCGGCCTCGGGCAGTTCGTCGAGCACGGCATCAAAGCGTTGCGCGATGAACGCCGTCGGCGTATCCGGGCTGGCCTCAGGCAGCGACCACAGCCCGCCCCAGATTCCGCTGGCCGGGCGGCGCTCAAGCAGGATCTGGTCCGCGTGCCGCAGGATCAACAGGGCCACCGCGCGCTCCGGCACGGTCTTGCGCGGCCGGGCCTGCGGCAAATCAGCCTGGCGACCCTCGCGGGCCGCCCGACACGCATCGAGCAATGGACACTCGACGCAACGGGGCCGGCTCCGCGTGCACAGGGTCGCACCGAGATCCATCAGGCCTTGAGTGTAGGGGCGAATCTCGGCGACCTCAGGCAACAGCGCTTCGGCGAGCGCCCACAAGCGGCCCTGCACGCCGGCCTCGCCCGGCCACCCTTCGACGGCAAAGACGCGACACAGAACGCGGCGCACATTGCCATCGAGGATGGCCTGGCGTTCTCCCAGAGCCAATGCGGCAATGGCCCCGGCCGTCGAGCGGCCCACGCCAGGCAGTCCGGCGATGGCGGCAAAATCGGTAGGAAAGCCCCCATTCATGGCCTGCGCCGCGCGATGCAGGTTGCGGCCACGGGCGTAATAGCCCAGCCCGCTCCACAGGCCCAGCACCTCGTCGATGCTCGCCGCGGCCAGCGTGGCCAGATCCGGGAAGCGAGCCATGAAACGCTGGTAATACGGAATCACCGTCTCGACCTGAGTCTGTTGCAGCATGATCTCGGACACCCACACGGCGTAGGCGTCACGCCCCTGCCAGGGCAGGTCGTGGCGGCCATACTGCCGCTGCCAGGCGCAGACGCGGGCAGCAAAGTCGGGATTGGGTGCAGTCTCCATGCGGGCGAGTGTGCCACAATCCACCTCATGAATGACGCCAACACGCCCCGTCTGCTTTCTCCCGCCAATCACAACACGAATGTGTCCGGGATGAC
>VGVU01000111.1 GCA_016873905.1 Betaproteobacteria bacterium
GGCCAGCGCCAGCGCCTTCCAGTGTTCGATGCGGGCGCGGCCGCGCAGGTCGATCAACAGGTCAAGCTGGCGGTTGAGGCGGGCCGGGTCGGCCAGAAAGTGGGTGTATTCGTCCTTGAGCAGGGCGATGCGCACGCCAGGGTCGGTCTCCAGGCGCAGGCATTCCGAGGCGCGCATGCGTTCGATCAGGCGGCCCGGGACATGCAGGGCACCGATTTTCTTGCTTTCCGATTCGACGAATATCGGGCGGCCCGGGTCGAAGCCACGCAGGGCATGCCAGATTCGGCTCTCAAATAACTTTTGATTGGGTTGCGGGGTGTCGGGCAGGGCGCCCAGCAGCGAGCCTTTGTGTGCGGCGAGGGCCTCGAGGTCGAGTACTTGCGCACCGGCCTGCACCAAAGTGCGCAGAAACTGACTCTTGCCGCTGCCGGTGGTGCCGCAGACAACAATGAAGCGCAAGGCATCGGGCAAGGTTCCAAGGTCGCTCATCACCTGTTTACGGAAGGCCTTGTAGCCGCCCTCGAGTTGGTGCGCATTCCAGCCCACGGCACGCAGGATCGTCACCATCGCGCCACTGCGGTTGCCGCCGCGCCAGCAATAGACGAGCGGTTGATAGCCTTTTTCCTGCTGGATGAAGTGCGACTCCAGGTGATCCGCGACATTGCGGGCGACCAGTGCGGCACCGATCTTTTTAGCGGCGAAGGACGATTCCTGAACATAAAGGGTGCCAACACGGGCGCGTTCATCGTTATCGAGAACGGGCAGATTGATGGCGCCCGGGATATGGTCTTCGGCAAACTCCGCCGGGCTGCGCGCATCAATAAGGGCGTCGAAGCGGGGCAGTGCGTCAAGGCTGACGAGGGCGCTTTTCATGCGTTATGGGGCATTAACAACAGCGCGCCAGGGCTCACGCGACCTCCTTGCGCATCAGGCGCTGCTTTTCCCTATTCCACTCGCGTTCCTTTTCTGTGGCGCGTTTGTCGTGCTGTTTTTTGCCCTTGGCAAGACCGATTTCGAGTTTGATGCGGCCGCGGGTGTAGTGCAGGTTAAGGGGGACGAGGGCGTAGCCGGCGCGTTCGACCTTGCCGATCAGATGGCTGATTTCGGCGGCATGCAGCAGGAGCTTGCGGCTGCGGGTGGGGTCGGGGTGGATGTGGGTGGAGGCGTTGGTCAGTGGCGAGATGTGGCAGCCAATCAGCCACAGGGCCGCGCTCCGGATGACGACATAGGCCTCCTTGATCTGCACCCGGCCGGCACGGATGGCCTTGGCCTCCCAGCCTTCGAGCATGATCCCGGCCTCGAGACGCTCTTCGATGAAGTAGTCGTGGAAGGCCTTTTTGTTCTCAGCGATGCTCATGGGCGGGAAATGATCGTGGCGGGTCTGTGGTGAATTCGTGTATTTTAGCGGTTCTTTCTCGTTCGAAACGCCTCAATGTCTGATGTCATCAAATCCGTCCTGGTTCCCTACACGCCAGCAGAGATGTTTTTCTTGGTTGACCAGGTTGAGGATTACCCGCAATTCCTGCCCTGGTGCGGCCAAACGGAGTTGCTCGAGCGTGATGATGAGGTGACCGAGGCGACGCTGCATATTGACTACCATCGTTTGCGCCAACATTTCACTACACGGAACCTCAAGCAGGCCCCGCACGAGATGCATATCCGTCTCAAGAGCGGCCCATTCCGGCGCATGGAAGGCGGTTGGCGCTTTCACCCGCTGGGCGAGCCGGATGCGATTGTCGGCTGCAAGATTGAGTTCAAGCTCCACTACGAATTTTCCAATGCGGCCTTTGATGCCTTGTTGGGCCCGGTCTTCGGCTATATTGCCGGTTCCTTGGTGGATTCCTTCATTCAGCGCGCCGAACAGGTGTACGGCGCACGCTAGGCCTTGAAGAGACTATGAGTGCTATTGAAGTTGTCTATTCGCTGCCCGGGCAGCAATTTGTGGTTCAGGTCGAGGTGCCGGAGGGCGCGCTTGTGCGTGATGCCATCGAGCGTTCCGGTCTGCTGACGGCGCACCCCGAGATTGATCTGGCGGGGGTCAACAAGGTGGGCGTGTGGAACAAGTTGGCCAAGCTGGATGCCGCCGTGCGGGACGGAGATCGGGTGGAGATCTATCGCCCCCTGATCGCGGATCCCAAGGAGGTTCGCCGGCAGCGGGCCGAAGAAGGTAAGGTCATGAAAAAGGGGGGATAGAAAGGTGGGCGGTGACCCGGTATAATGCTCGCTTTGCGCGAGGCCATAAAATCATGCGTGTCATCCAGAAAGCACTCACCTTCGACGATGTTCTCCTCGTCCCCGCCCATTCTGACATCTTGCCTCGCGATGTCAGCCTAGCCAGCCAGCTTACGCGCAATATCCGCATCAATATGCCGGTGCTGTCCGCTGCGATGGACACCGTGACAGAGGCGCGCATGGCCATTGCCCTGGCTCAGGAAGGCGGCATTGGCATCGTCCACAAGAATCTGACCCCGCGCCAGCAGGCCGCCGAGGTGGCTCGCGTTAAACGCTATGAGGCCGGTGTGGTCAAGGAGCCGGTGACCATCACCCCGCAAATGACGGTGCGTGATGTGCTTAATCTGACCCGTCAGCACAAGATTTCCGGTCTGCCCGTGATTGATGAACAAGGTCGCGTGGCGGGCATCGTCACCAACCGCGACCTGCGCTTTGAGAGCAACCTCGATCAGCCGGTGGCCAATATCATGACCTCGCGTGATCGTCTGGTGACGGTCCGCGAAGGCGCCTCGCGCGATGAGGTGATCAGCCTGTTGCGCCAGCACCGTCTGGAGCGTGTGCTGGTGGTCAACAACGCCTTTGAACTGAATGGCCTGATTACCGTGAAGGATATTCTGAAGTCGAGCGAATATCCCAATGCCAACAAGGATACCTACGGGCGTTTGCGTGTCGGCGCCGCTGTCGGTGTCGGCGGCGATACCGAAGAGCGCGTGACGGCCTTGGCTGAGGCGGGCGTCGATGTCATCGTGGTGGACACCGCACACGGCCACTCGCAGGGTGTGCTGTCTCGGGTGCAATGGGTCAAGAAACATTTCCCGCAGGTGGAGGTGATTGGCGGCAACATTGCCACGCCCGAAGCGGCACGCGCCTTGGTTGACCATGGCGCGGATGCGGTCAAGGTTGGTATTGGCCCCGGCTCGATCTGCACAACGCGGATTGTGGCGGGCGTGGGTGTGCCGCAGATCTCTGCTGTTGCCAATGTGGCCGATGCCTTGGCGGGGACAGGTGTGCCGCTGATTGCCGATGGCGGGATTCGCTATTCCGGCGATATTGCCAAGGCAATTGCTGCGGGCGCTCACACCGTCATGTTGGGCGGTCTGCTGGCCGGTACCGAAGAGGCGCCGGGCGAGGTGGAGCTGTTCCAGGGGCGTTCGTTCAAGTCCTATCGCGGCATGGGTTCTCTGGGCGCGATGGCCAAGGGTTCCAAAGACCGTTATTTCCAGGACAACGAGGCCAATGTCGAAAAACTGGTGCCGGAAGGTATCGAAGGCCGCGTTCCCTACAAGGGCAGCGCGCTGGCGGTGTTGCACCAGTTGATGGGCGGCCTGCGCTCTTCCATGGGCTATCTGGGCTGCGCCACCATCGACGAGATGCACCAGAAGGCCAACTTCGTCGAGATCAGCTCAGCCGGGATGCGCGAATCGCATGTCCACGATGTGCAGATCACCAAGGAAGCGCCCAACTATCACATTTGATGCGCGCATCGTAGAGGAGGGCTCAGCCCTCCTTTTTGTTTTTAGAGTCTAAACATGCACCAGAAAATCCTCATCCTCGACTTCGGTTCCCAGTACACCCAACTCATCGCCCGCCGCGTCCGCGAGGCGCAGGTCTATTGTGAACTCCATAGCTGCGATGTGACCGATGCCTTTGTCCGCGAATTCAATCCGGCCGGCATCATCCTGTCCGGCGGCCCGGCCTCGGTGACCGAGGCCGAAACCCCGCGCGCGCCGCAAGCCGTGTTCGATCTGGGCGTGCCGGTCCTGGGGATTTGCTACGGCATGCAAACCATGGCGGCGCAACTGGGTGGCAAGGTCGAAAACGCCAGCAAGCACGAATACGGCTACGCCGAAGTGCGCGCACGCGGTCATTCCCGGCTGTTGGCCGACATTCAGGATCGTTGCGAGGACGACGGGAAGGCGTGGCTGGATGTCTGGATGAGCCACGGTGACAAGGTGGCCGAACTGCCGCCCGGCTTCCAGGTGATGTGCGAAAACGCCGCCACCCCCATCGCCGGGATGTTCGATCCCGCACGCAACTTTTATGCGGTCCAGTTTCATCCCGAGGTCACCCACACCCTGCAGGGCAAGGCCATGCTCGGCCGCTTTGTGCATGACATCTGCGGCTGTGGCCAGGACTGGAACATGCCCGACTATGTCGAGGAGGCCATTGCCAAGGTGCGGGC
>VGVU01000112.1 GCA_016873905.1 Betaproteobacteria bacterium
GCTTTGGTCTGGGCTGCGATCCCCGTAACCGGGTGGCGGTGCAACGCCTCTTGCGACTCAAAGGCCGGCCGCAGGCCAAAGGATTGATCCTGATCGCCAGCCATCTTGCGCAACTGCAGCACTACCTCGCGCCCTTGCCGCCAGAGCTCGACCTGAGTCCCTACTGGCCTGGACCTTACACCTTGCTGCTGCCGACCCATCCTCGCTGCCCGCACTGGCTGACGGGAAGGCACCCGACGATCGCCGTACGCATCACCGCGCATCCGGATGCCCGCCGAGCCTGCCAAACCGCCGGCATGGCCCTGGTATCGACCAGCGCCAACCGGAGTGGGCAACGCTCCCTGCGCACAGCGGCCGCTTGCCGGGCCTTGTTTGGCGATCAAGTGCGCGTTCTGCCGGGCCGCATCGGCACACGGCGACGGCCTTCCACCGTCCTTAACCCCTTGAGCGGGCGTGTGCTACGCCCATAAAACGCAAGGACTGATCGTTCGCGTCACATGAGTGCCACATGAGCACCACGAGGTGAGCACCACGGAGCATCGAAAATCGCTAAAACCCGCTACAATCGCGCCGTGCCGAGCCTAGCCCACCCAGAGACCGTCCTCGCCCATCGCCTCCTGTCGCAGGCAGACCTCCGCCCCTCTCCGAAAAGCCTCGGCAATCTGGCCCAGCCGCTCCGTACGCGGATACCGCGCTCTACCACGCCACCGAATGCCACCACAGGATCCATTCGATGAGTCCCCAATATATTCCCCTGGAGCCGCCCCGCCCTGTACGCCCGAAACGGCGCTGGCCCTGGTGGCTCGTTGGCCTGGCCTTCTTTGTTGCGGCCATGGTCGCCGCCTACGAGATGATTGCCTCGCCGTTTCAGGCCTTGTTGCTGGCGGGCTATGGCAAGCGCCTGAACTGGCAACTCCTGGACGGCCCCAGCGATCAGATTCGCTTCCCGGGCACGGGCCCTTACGATGTCCGTCTCGGCTACAACCGCATTCCCTACTTCACCGAGCGCCTCACCCAACGCGGCTATGTCCTGGCCAAACAGGCACGCATATCCGACGACATGAACCGGGTCGGTGCCCTTGGCCTGTTCCTGCCCTACGACGAAAAATCCGTGGCCGGCGTCACCCTGCGGGGCTGCAACCAGGAGACCTTGTTCAGCCTGCCCCAGCCGCGCCGTCACTACGCCCGTTTCGAGGACATCCCGCCGGTCATTGCCAACACCCTGCTCTATATTGAAAACCGCGAGCTGCTTGACCCCAACCACCCGCAACGCAACCCCGCCATCGAATGGGACCGTTTTGCGCAGGCCGTGCTGGAAAAGGCTGTTCAGGTGGTTCAGCCCAATCGCAAGGTCCCGGGCGGTTCGACCCTGGCCACGCAGATCGAGAAATACCGCCACTCCCCGGATGGCCTGACGCTATCGGGGGGCGACAAGCTGGGCCAGATGGCCTCGGCCTCCCTGCGCGCCTACATCGACGGCACCGACACCCGCGCCACGCGCCGCCGCCTGGTGCAGGCCTATCTCAATACCGTGCCGCTCTCGGCGGCCGCCGGCCATGGTGAGGTCATCGGCACGGCCGATGCCCTGGATGCCTGGTTCGGTCTGGACTTCGACGAAGTCAATCGCCTGGTGCGCGGCCCGGCCGTCACCGCCGCCTCGGCACGCGCCTACAAGCATGTCCTCGCCCTCCTGATCGCCCAACGCCGCCCCTCGTTCTATCTCATTAGCGACCGCGCGCAACTCGAGGTCCAGGCCGATACCCACCTGCGCATCTTGGCCAAGGCCGGCATCATCACGCCCGAGATTCGCGACCTGGCCCTCAATGCCAAACTTCAGTTCCGCAAACCGACGCCCGCGGTCGCCGACAAGGAATTGACCTTCGTCGAAAACAAGGCGGCCAACGCCCTGCGTACCGAGATCACCCGTCAACTGGGTCTGGCCCAGTTGTACGATCTGGATCGGCTCGACCTCAATGTCGATACCACCCTGCACGCAAATGCCCAGCGCGCCGTCACCCAACAACTCAAGCGCCTGAACGACCCGGCCGCCGTGAAGGAGCTGGGCTTGTATGGCCATTACCTGCTCGAACCGGACGATGATCTCTCCAAAATCATCTTCAGTTTCACCCTGCATGAGCTCACCGCCGATGGCGCGGTGGTCCGCATCCAGGCCGACAACCTGAACCAGCCGTTTGACATCAATCAGGGCGCCAAACTGGACATGGGTTCGTCGGCCAAGCTGCGGACCCTGATCACCTATCTGGAAATCATCGCCGACCTGCACAAGCAGTACGCCAGCCAGACCCCGGCCAAACTGGCCAAGATCAGCGTGCCGGCCAAGGATGTCCTCACGGCCTGGGTGATCAACTATTTGCGCAGCCCCGGTGACCATAGCCTCAAGGCCACCCTCGAGGCCGCCATGGGACGGCGCTATTCCGCCAACCCTGCCGAGGGTTTCTACACCGGCGGCGGCGTGCACCATTTCAACAATTTCCACCGCGAGGACAACCACAAGGTCATGGATATGTGGGAGGCCACGCGCAACTCGGTCAACCTGCCCTTCATCCGCTTGATGCGCGACATCATTCACCACCTGACCTACCGGGCGCCGTCCACGGCCGCGCGCATCCTCGCCGATGTCGATGACCCCAAGCGCGACACCTATCTCATCAAATTTGCCGACAGCGAAGGGCGCGCCTTCCTGGCCCGTTTTCACAAAAAGTATCGCGACCTGAAACCCGCGCAGATCGACGACAACCTGCTGAATCACCTGGCCGCGCACCCCAAGCGTCTCGCGGCTGTGTTCCGTTACCTTGAACCGCAGGCTGATCTGACCGCCTTCACCGCCCTGATGCGCAGCCGGCTGGTCAAACCGGGGGCCTATGACGACAAAGACATGGCCTACCTGTACGAGACCTACGGCCCGGAGAAGTTCAATCTCGCCGATCGTGGCTACATCACCCAGATCCATCCGCTGGAACTGTGGCTGGCCGCCTATCTGCGCCAGCACCCCGGCACCCCATGGGACGAACTGGTAAAACGATCCGGGCGTGAGCGCGTGGAGGTGTACGACTGGCTGTTCAAGACCGGTCGTAAAAACGCCCAGGACAGCCGTATCCAGTCGCTCATGGAGATCGAGTCCTTCCAGGAACTGCACAAGCGCTGGCGCAAGCTGGGTTATCCCTTTAACAGCCTGGTACCGTCCTACGCCACCGCCATCGGCTCCTCGGCCGACCGACCCGCCGCGCTGGCCGAGATGATGGGTGTGATCCGTAACAACGGCGTCAAGCTCCCGGCGGTCAGCATCAAACAACTGGAGTTTGGCGCCGATACGCCCTATCACACCGTCTTCCGGCGCGCTCCGGTGAAAGCGGAAGAGATATTCAACCCCATCGTCGCCGAGACCGTACGCAAGGCCCTGCTCGATGTCGTCCAGGAAGGCACCGCGCGCCGCATCAAGGGCGCGTTCCCCACGGCAGGGGGCGAGTTGGCTATCGGCGGCAAGACCGGAACCGGGGATCACCGCATGCAAGTCATTGGCGCAGGCGGGCGGATCCTTGAAGAAAAGGTCATGAACCGGGTCGCCACCTTCGCCTTCTTCATGGGCGAACGCTACTTCGGCGTCATCACCGCCTTCGTGCCGGGCGAACAAGCCGGAAACTATCACTTCACCAGCGGCTTGCCCGTGCAGCTCCTGAAGACCATGGCCCCCATCCTGCGTCCTCTGGTGCTGGGGGCGGAGAACGCCGAGTTGCCGTGGGAGGCCCAGGTCCGCGCCTTTGATGCGGAGGCCAAGGCCGAGGCTCAGGCCCGTGCAGAAGCCAAGGCCGCCGCGGCCAAGCTCGCCCCGCCGGTCAAACCCGCCTCGGCGGCTACAGCAAAACCGGTCGGCAAACCCGTACCGGCGCAGCCCGTCCTGACGCCCCAAAAGCCCCAGACGCCACCGGCACCGGCCACGCAAGCTGCGACAGCGCCCCTAGCGATTCCGGCCCGGCCGGCCCAAGCCGTGCCAGCGCCCGCCCCGGCCCCACGGCACGAGCCCGCTCCGGTCCATGTTGCGCCCACCCCGGCCCCACGACACGAGCCCGTTGCGAGCACACCCCGGGCAGAGACCCACCCAACGCCGCCTCCGCAGCCAGCACCGGAGGAGCATCGCCACCGGCCGCGCAACCCCTGGGTCTCACCCGAGTATGAATACCTGTTCTAACCCGGATATTTCATGAATCTGCACGCGCCCTCGCTTGCCCCTTGTCCGCACAGGAAACCCCGCTCCGGGCTAAAGCCAGGGGCGGCATCAGTTACAATGCCGCTCCTCCGCGCAGATAAATCTCGCTAAGCCGCTTCGAAACCAACAGATCAACGGGATGCAGCTCTTCACCTTCGGAGTCAATCACCACACCGCG
>VGVU01000113.1 GCA_016873905.1 Betaproteobacteria bacterium
GGGGCCCCTTCCGCAGCCGTGCTGTCGATACCCTGGCAAAAGTCACGCCCGAAGAGGCCGTGGCCCACCCAAACTGGGTGATGGGCAAAAAGATCTCTGTCGATTCCGCCACCATGATGAACAAGGGCCTGGAGGTGATCGAGGCGCGCTGGCTGTTCAACGCCACTCCCGACGAGATCGAGGTGGTCATCCACCCGCAAAGCATTATTCATTCGATGGTCGAATATCAGGATGGCTCGGTCATTGCCCAGTTATCCAATCCGGACATGCGCACCCCCATCGCCCACGCACTGACTTACCCGGATCGCATCGCCTGTGGCGTGCCGTGGTTGGAACTGGCCAAGATCGGCACACTCTCGTTTGAGAGCCCTGACCCGGCGCGCTTCCCCTGTCTGTCACTCGCCTTTGAGGCCCTGCGGGCAGGCGGCGCGGCCACCGCTATTCTTAACGCCGCCAACGAAGTCGCCGTCGCCGCCTTCCTTGACCACCAACTGCCCTATCTCGGCATCTCTGCCACCCTGCGCGCCACCCTGGAACGCATCGGCTCGCGCCCGGCCCATAGTCTGGATGACCTGTTTGCCGCTGATCAGGAGGCGCGCCGCATCGCCGCCGACCTCATCGCCACCCAAACCCGTCCGGTATGACCACCCTCCTTGCCTTTCTCGCCACCCTCGGCATCCTCATTGTCGTGCATGAGCTGGGGCATTACGCGGCCGCGCGCTGGGCCGGTGTACGGATCCTGCATTTCTCGGTCGGCTTCGGTCGCCCGCTGTGGAAACGCACGGACCGCCGCGGCACCGTCTGGGCTCTGGCAACGATTCCCCTGGGCGGTTATGTCCGTTTTCTGGACGAACGCGAGGCTCCGGTCGCCGATAACGAGAAGGATCAGGCCTTCAACCGCCAGCCCCTCGGCAAGCGAGCGGTCATTGTCGCGGCCGGGCCCATCGCCAACTTCATTCTGGCCATCGTCTTGCTCTGGGGACTGAATCTTCATGGCTACAGCACCTTGCGCCCCGTTCTGGCCTCGGCCCCGGCCGGAACGCCCGCCGCCATGGCCGGCCTGCAAGGCGGGGACTGGGTCCTGGGGCTTAATGGGACGCCGATCGACAATTGGCAGACCCTGGCTGAAGGCCTGTTAGCCACGAACAAAACCGATGCCCGCCTGGAGATTGAAGATGCCAACGGGCATCTGCGCGAGGTCGTGTTGCCCAGCGACAGCCTGCAAATGGCAGCTCAGGGCAGCGAACCCTTACGGGCATTGGGTTTGATCCCTGGTCACCCGACGCTGCCACCGGTCATCGGCAGCGTCGTGGCCGACGGCCCCGCCGCCCAGGCGGGCTTGCAAGCGAGAGACCGGGTGTTGGCGGTGAACGCTGAACCTGTCCCGAACTGGCAGACCTTGGTACACCACATTCGCCAGACAACCCAAGGCGATCTGACCCTGACGATCGAGCGGGCCGGGCAACCCCTGACCCTGCGCGTCACGCCGCAGTTTGTCAGCGAACGCGGCCAGCGTCTGGCCCGCATCGGCGTCACCCCGCACATGGATCCGGTCATTCTGGAACGGATGCGCACCGTGCATCAGGATGGCCCGGTGGAGGGCATGGTCCACGCCATAGAACGCACATGGGATCTGTCGATCTTCAGCCTGCGCATGATGGGCCGTATGCTGATGGGCGAGGTCTCGGTCAAAAACCTGTCCGGCCCGATCAGCATCGCCGACTACGCCGGGCAATCGGCCCAGGCCGGCTGGATCCCCTTTGTGGGCTTTCTGGCGCTGATCAGCATCAGTCTCGGCGTGCTTAATCTGTTACCCATCCCGATGCTGGATGGAGGCCATTTACTGTATTATCTCCTTGAATGGATCGGCGGGAAGCCCGTTCCGGACCGTATTCAGGAATTGGCCCAGCGAGTAGGCATAGCCCTCTTGCTGACCCTGATGACCTTTGCCCTTTATAACGATCTCGCGCGCTTACTTGCAACATAATTGCAACATAAAATCCTGACATGAAATCGCCACATACCTTAAGCCTTCTGGCCACTGCCCTTCTTGTCAGCGTTGCCTCTGTCGCCCCTCTTGCGCAGGCCGCCGACGACTTTGTGATCAAGGACATCCGTGTTGAAGGCATCCAGCGGACGGAGGCCGGCACCGTGTTCTCCTATCTGCCGGTCAAGGTTGGCGAGACGCTGACCCCCGACAAGGCGAGCGCCGCCATCAAGGCCCTCTATGCCACGGGCTTTTTCAAGGATGTGCGCCTGGAGCGTCAGGGCGACTTGCTGATGGTGGTACTGGAAGAGCGCCCCGCCATCGCCAGCGTTGAGTTCAACGGCATGAAGGAATTCCAGAAGGATGACATTCGCCGCGCCTTCAAGGACCTTGGGCTGGCCGAGGGCCGCATCCTCGACAAATCGCTGCTTGACCGTGCCGAGCAGGAATTGAAGCGTCAGTATTACAACCGTGGCCTCTACGCCGTCCAGGTCAAGGCCAATACCTCGCCGCTGGAACGCAACCGTATGGCGATCAGCTTTGATGTCAGCGAAGGCGATGTCGCCAAGATCCGCTCCATCAATATCGTCGGGGCCAAGGCCTTCAAGGAAAAGGATCTGCTCGACCTGTTCGTGTTGCGCACGCCGGGCTGGCTGACCTGGTTCACCAAGAACGATCAGTACGCCAAGCAAAAACTGGCCGCCGATATCGAAACCCTGCGTTCCTGGTACCTCAACCGCGGCTACCTGGAGTTCGTCATTGAATCCTCACAGGTCTCGATCACCCCGGACAAGCAGGATATCTATCTCACCCTCAACATCAAGGAGGGCGAGAAGTTCACGATTGCAAAATTTGGTTTTGCCGGTGAACTCCCCGTTCCCGAGGCGGATCTGCAAAAACTGGTCGCATTCAAGGCCGGGGACACTTTTTCCCGCGAACGCCTCAACGAGACCATCAAGAAGATCGGCGAACGCCTGGGTCAGGATGGCTATGCCTTCGCCAATGTCAACGCCGCGCCCGAACTGGACCGGGAAAAACGCCAGGTCGCCTTCACCTTCATGATTGATCCGGGCCGCAAGGTTTATGTGAATCGTATCAACATTGCCGGTAACAATCGCACCCAGGACAAGGTCATCCGCCGTGAGATCCGCCAGATGGAAGGGGCCTGGTACGACGGCAGCAAGATTATCCGTTCCCGCGATCGTATTGAGCGACTGGGCTACTTCAAGGAAGTCAACATCGAGACCCCGCCGGTCCCGGGCACCACGGATCAGATTGATCTCAATGTCAATGTGGCCGAGCAATCGACCGGCTCGGTGATGGTCGGTGCCGGTTTCTCCAGCTCCGACGGTCTGGTACTGACCGGTTCCCTGAGCCAGAACAACCTGTTTGGCACGGGCAACCGCGCCTCCGCCCAGATCAACACCAGCAAGACCAACACCACCTATGTGTTCAGCCACACCAATCCCTATTTCACGCCAGAGGGTCTGAGCCTCGGTTGGGACGCCTACCTGAAGAAGACGGATCTGACAAATGCGGGCAGTACCACGACCGTGGCGCCTTACACCATGGATACCGCCGGCCTTGGCCTGCGCCTGGGCATCCCGACCTCGGAGACCAACCAACTCAGCCTGGGCATGGCGCTGGAAAACAGCAAGCTCAAGATCAGCACCAGCAACACCGTGGCCTATTATCGGGACTTCGCCCTGCGCAACGGCGGCACGGCAAGCGGACTGGATACCACCTGGCTGCGCCTCGATCTCGGCTGGGCCTATGACACGCGCGACTCGGTCATGCACCCAACCAAGGGTTCCTTGCAGCGTATCTACGGCGAGATCGCCCCGGGTTTGGGTGACAACCTCAAGTTTTACAAGCTCAATTATCAGCATCAGTGGCTGAAACCGCTGCCCTGGACGAACTCCACCCTGCTCTTGAATGGCCAAATAGGTTATGCCGGTGGCATTGGTGGCAGTGAGTTGCCCTTCTGGCGCAACTTCTATGTCGGCGGCATCGGCTCGGTGCGCGGTTTTGAAAATGGCTCATTGGGCCCAACGGCCCGTGACGGCAGCGGCAATGTCGTCTCCCTGGGCGGCAACAAGCAGTTGATCGGTAACGCCGAGGCCATCTTCCCCTTCCCGGGTTCAGGGCAAGACAAGCAGTTGAAGCTCTCGGCCTTTGTCGATGTGGGCGCCGCTTATGCTGACGCCTATTCTTTGGCCGACCTGCGTGCCTCCACCGGCCTCGCCGTCACCTGGATGTCACCGATGGGACCGATCAAACTGAGCCTTGCCAAACCGCTCAAGAAACTAACGACTGACAAGCTCCAGTCCTTCCAGTTCCAGATGGGCACGACCTTCTGACCCAACACCTAAAC
>VGVU01000114.1 GCA_016873905.1 Betaproteobacteria bacterium
CGACACTGAAAAGCCCCAACCCCTGGCGGCTCGGTAAGCTGCAGCAGCCAGGCGTCGGGGCCGTAGGGTCTGAGTTTCAGAGGCGTCAGATGCCGCGCAACAGCTCGTTGATGCCGACCTTGGACAGGGTCTTGGCGTCGACCTTCTTCACGATAACGGCACAGTACAGGCTGTATTTGCCATCGGAGGAGGGCAGGTTGCCCGACACCACCACCGAGCCAGCCGGGATGCGGCCATAGGTGATTTCGCCGGTTTCGCGGTCGTAGATGCGGGTGGATTGGCCGATATAGACACCCATCGAGATGACTGCGCCGTCTTCGACCACAACGCCCTCGACCACCTCGGAACGGGCGCCGATGAAGCAGTTGTCGCCAATGATGGTGGGGCCAGCCTGCACCGGTTCCAGCACGCCGCCGATGCCGACACCGCCGGAGAGGTGCACATTCTTGCCAATCTGGGCGCAGGAACCGACGGTGGCCCAGGTATCGACCATCGTGCCTTCATCGACATAGGCACCAATGTTTACATAGGACGGCATCAACACGACATTCTTGGCGATGTAGCTGCCCCGGCGCGCGGCCGCTGGCGGCACCACGCGGAAGCCGCCCTCGCGGAAGTCGCGGCTGTTGTAGTCGGCAAACTTGGACGGCACCTTGTCGTAATAATTGGTGAAACCGCCCTTGATGAAGCTGTTGTCTTCCAGGCGGAAGGACAGCAACACGGCCTTCTTGATCCACTGATGGGTGACCCAGGTCTGGCCCTCGACGCGTTCAGCGACACGGAGCTGGCCTTTGTCGAGCATATCCAGCACGGACATGACCGCGTCCTTGACCTTGGGTTCGGCATTGCGCGGCGTAATCTCGGCACGGCGCTCGAAGGCTTCTTCGATGAGGGTTTGAAGTTCTTGCATGGGATGTCCTTTGCGGTTCAGCGGGTTTGAATGAAGTGACGGATGCGTTCGGCGGCCTCGATACAGGCGGCCAGGGGTTCGACGAGGGCCATGCGGACGAAGCCGGCGCCGGGATTGACACCGCCGGCCTCGCGGGCGAGGTAGCTGCCGGGCAGCAGGGTGACATTTTCCTGACGGTAAAGCTCGCGCACGAATGCGGCGTCATCGGCGCCGGGAACCTGTGCCCAGAGGTAGAACGAGGCATCGGGCGCCTTGAAGTCCAGCACATCCTGGAGCATGGGCATGACGGCCGCGAATTTTGCGCGGTATTGGCGGCGGTTGTCCTCGACATGCGCCTCGTCGTTCCAGGCAGCGGCGGAGGCGGCCTGTACCGGCGGGCTCATGGCGCAGCCATGATAGGTGCGATAGAGCAAAAAGTTCTTGAGGATGGCGGCATCGCCGGCCACGAAACCGGAACGCAGGCCAGGCACATTGGAGCGCTTGGACAGTGAGTTGAACACCACCAACCGTTCTGTGCCGCGTCCGAGTTGTTGTGCGGCGGTCAGAGCGCCCAACGGCGGGGCGTCAAAATAGATCTCGGAATAACACTCGTCGGAGGCGATGACGCAGCCGTAGCGGTCGGCGAGGGCAAAGATCGCGCGCCAGTCATCCAGATTCAGCACATGACCGGTCGGGTTACCGGGCGAGCAGACGAAGATCAGGTGGGTGTCGGCCCACACCTCTTCCGGTACGGATTCCAGCGGCAGACGGAAATTGTCCCCGGGCAGCGTATTGAGAAAATAGGGCACGGCCCCGGCGAGCAGCGCCGCACCTTCGTAGATCTGATAGAAGGGGTTGGGCGACACGACCCGCTTCACATGTTTTTTGGGGTTGACCACGGCCTGGGCAAAGGCGAACAGGGCCTCGCGGCTGCCGTTGACCGGCAAGATTTGGGTCGCCGGGTCGAGCGTCACCCCGTAGCGCCGCGCGCACCAGTCGGCGATGGCGCCGCGTAAGGCGTCTGAACCGGCGGTCAGCGGATAGTTGGCTAGCCCGCCGAGATGGTCCACCAGCGCGTTCTTGATGAAGTCGGGCGTGGCGTGTTTGGGTTCGCCGATCGACAGGTTGAGCGCGGTTTTTCCCGCCGGCTGGACCCCCTCGAAGAGGGCGCGCAGCTTTTGGAACGGGTAGGGCTGGAGTTGTTCGAGACGCGGGTTCACAAGAGGGACGGCATAGATTGAGGCGGGCATTATAGCGCTGCGCCAGGGTGGCCAGAAGCATTGCTGGCCAATTGGGCTCGCGACTGCGATGATAGCGCCCCATGTTTTTCCAGTTTCCAATTCCGTTGTTGATACCGTCGCTGATCCCGGTTCTTGCCCTCTTGGTGGCCGCCATGGCCTGGGGTTCGGTGTGGTATCCCTATCGTTTGCTGAACGAAATGGGGATCGGGGGTGGTTTGGCCTCGATCCTGACCTATGGCCTGAGCCTGCCTTTCTTGTGGTGGCTGTATGGCGCGCAGAGCCAGACCTATCGGCCGTTCTGGAAGGGGCTGCTGTTCCTGGCCCTGGCGACGGGGTGGACCAATCTCTCCTATGTTCTGGCGGTGTTGAACGGCGAGATCCTGCGCGTCATGTTGTTGTTTTATCTGGCGCCGGTGTGGACGCTGCTGTTTTCCTGGTGGATGCTGGGCGAGGTCCCCGATCGGCGCGGTTATGCCGTGTTCGTTCTGGCGCTGGCCGGCGCTTGGGTGATGCTGGATGTCGGCCATGGCTTGCCGCTGCCGACCAATGTGGGTGAATGGCTGGGGCTGGCCTCCGGCATGGGCTTTGCCCTTGCCAATGTCCTCACGCGGCAACTGGCGCCGGTGCCGGTGGGCGTGCGCAGTCTGTGGATCTTCGCCGGGGTGCTTCTGGTTTCGCTCCCCGCGCTGGCCTACGAGGCCACGCTGCCGGGCGCGGGGGCGTGGCTTGCGGTGCTGACGGGCTGGAATGCGTGGTTCTGGATCCTGCTCATCGCCGTGGTCCTGTTTCTGGCTACGCACACGGTGCAGTACGGTTTGGCGCGTATCCCGCCGAATCGGGGCATCGTCATCTTGTTGTTTGAACTGATCGTCGTGGCGGTGACCGGCGTGTGGTGGGCGAACGAGGTTATTGAGATGAATGAATGGATTGGTGGCGCCATGATTCTTGCGGCGACGCTGGTGACAGCCGAAGGGTATGGCCGAAGGGAAAGACCATGATCCGGCTCACTGAACTCATGCATGCCTCTCTGCTGGTGGCTGACTTGCCCACGGCACGGGCCTTTTACGAGGGGATATTAGGTTTGATCCCCGATACCAACCGCCCTGACCTGGGTTTTGCAGGTGTCTGGTATGGCGTGGGTGCGGGCGCGATTCACCTGTTGGTTCTGCCCAACCCGGATCCGGTTACGGGGCGTCCTGCGCACGGGGGTCGTGACCGCCATGTGGCGCTGGGGGTGGCGGGTTGGGCCGAATTGCGCGCCCGTCTGGATGCGCAGGCCATTGCCTATACCCTAAGCCGCTCAGGCCGCGCGGCCCTGTTTGTTCGCGATCCGGACGGCAATGCGCTGGAACTGATCGAGGCGCCGTCGGATCAAACAGAAAAGGACCCAGGACACCATGGCTAAGGACAAGACCCTTTTCGTCTGCAATGAATGTGGGGGTCAGGTGCAGAAATGGCAGGGCCAGTGTCCGCATTGTCTGGCCTGGAACACGCTGACCGAACAGGTTGTCGAGGCGCGGCCAGCCTCGGCGCGCCACGCCAGTCTGGCTGGTAGCGGTTCGTTGATGCGCCTGGCGAGCGTCGATGCCAAGGATGCGCCACGCGTTGCGACCGGTATTTCCGAGTTTGATCGCGTGCTGGGTGGCGGCCTGGTAAAGGGCGGGGTGGTGCTTCTGGGCGGTGACCCCGGCATTGGTAAATCGACCTTGTTGTTGCAGGCCTTGGCCCATTTGGCCTCGGCCTTGCCCGTGTTGTATGTCAGCGGCGAGGAGTCGGCCCAACAAATCGCTTTGCGTGCACAGCGCCTGGAATTGGGTCAGACCGATATGCCGTTGTTGCCGGAAACCCGTTTGGAAACGGTCCTCGCCACACTGGAGGCCGAACGCCCGGCGATCGCGGTGATCGATTCGATCCAGACCGTGTACACGGAGCAATTGACCTCCGCGCCGGGTTCGGTGGCGCAGGTGCGCGAATGTGCGCAGGCCTTGACCCGCTATGCCAAGCGTAGCGGCACAACCCTGATTCTGGTGGGCCATGTTACCAAGGAGGGCACCCTGGCCGGGCCGCGCGTGCTGGAACATATCGTCGATACGGTGCTGTATTTTGAAGGCGATTCGGGCTCCAGTTTCCGCATGGTGCGGGCCTTCAAGAACCGCTTTGGCGCGGTCAACGAACTGGGCGTGTTCGCCATGACCGAAAAGGGCTTGAAGGCCGTCAACAA
>VGVU01000115.1 GCA_016873905.1 Betaproteobacteria bacterium
CAACGCCACCTGTTCCAGACGGCCAATCCCAAGGTCTTTGCGGGTGGCGATATGGTGCGCGGCTCCGATCTGGTTGTGACGGCCGTCTATGAAGGCCGCCAGGCTGCGGAGGGGATTCTCGGGTTTCTGGGGTTGAACTGACGATAACCCCCTTTCGGTTGCCGTGGTCTTACGCGTGCCGTGCTTGAGCGTTTTGCTCGGCTGCGGCACCTAACCCTCAACCCCAAACCCCGGCCCAGCAGGCCAGAACATCCTTTCCCAAGGGTTGCGTCAGCGGTATCTGCATTGATTGCAGGGCTGAGTTCGGATAGAATACGCCCTCCTTTGTTGCAGAGATTGCGGCAGAAGGTCAATGGCGGCGATAGCTCAGTTGGTAGAGCCCCGGATTGTGATTCCGGTTGTCGTGGGTTCGAGCCCCATTCGTCGCCCCAAACAGAAAAGGCCGACTCCTTCGTTGAGTCGGCCTTTTGCTTTGTAGGGTCCTAGGAAGCTGGCTCCCGGGAAGCGGGAGCCCAGCGATCGGGATTAGCGCTCGCGCGGGGGGCGGTGGCCACCGGGTTTGCCGCTGAAGCTGGGCTTGCCTTTGCGCGGGGCATGGTCGCCACGGGGATGGTTGCCATGGCCACCGGGTTTGCCGCCGGGTTTGCCGCTGTATGAGCGCGGTTGCGAGCGCCGATCGGCAGGCTGGCTGTTCCAGGCATTGGCGCCGGGTTGTGCATCGCCTCGATCATCGGCGCCGGCAAAGTCGGCGGAGTTGTCTTGCCAGTAATTGCGGCCCTGACCGGCATTGCGGTCGGCGAAGTCGCCGGCACTACGGCCTTCCCATGGGCCGCTGCGGCGGGCCTCCGGACGCGGGGCGTAGGGTTTCGGGGCGGCGCCGTGCGGGCCAAAACGGCGGGGCTGGTCATCGCGTGACTGGAAGCCGGCGTCGCGGTTGTAGGGACGCCGTTCGCCGGCGGGGCGGGATTCGTTATCGCCGTGGCCGCGGGTGAAGTCGAAACGGGAGCCGCGGTCATATGAACGCTCTTGACGGGCATAAGGAGGACGCGGACGCTCGGTGCGCGGTGCAGAGTCCGGGCGCTCGGCGCGCGGTTTGGGCTCCAGCCCCGGGAGGGTGGCGATGGTGAGTTGCTGGTGGGTGTAGCGCTCAATGGTGCGCAGCATGTGGCGTTCGCTAAACCCGGCCAGAGAGATGGCGACACCGGTGCGGCCGGCGCGGCCGGTACGGCCGATGCGGTGGACATAGTCCTCGGCCTGGCGGGGCAGGTCAAAGTTGATGACATGGCTGATGGCGGGGACATCAATACCGCGCGCCGCGACATCGGTGGCGACCAGAACGCGGATCTGGCCGGAGTGCATGGCCTTGAGGGTGCGCGTACGCTTGGATTGCGGCATGTCGCCATGGAGCGCGGCGGCGGCGACACCTTGTTCGCGCAGGTGGTCGGTGAGGGTGTCGGCGGAGGCCTTGGTGGCGGTGAAGACGATGGCCTGCACGACGGCGGCATCTTGCAGAAGGGCGTCGAGCAACTTGCCTTTGTGGAAGTGGTTGTCGGCCATCAGGATGCGCTGTTCGATCTGCGGCGATTGGGTGGCGGCGGTCGCGTGGCCGATCTCAATGCGCTGCGGATCGCGGGTCAGGTTGCGGGCCAGAACGCCCACGGTGCCGTCAAGGGTGGCCGAAAACAGCAGGGTCTGGCGGTTTTCCGGGGTCTGGCTGACGATGTGTTTGATGTCATCGATGAAGCCCATGTCGAGCATGCGGTCGGCTTCGTCGAGAATCAGAACCTCCAGTCGATCGAAATCGACACGACCGCGTTCCATGTGGTCCATCAGGCGGCCCGGAGTGGCCACCATGATGTCTACTGGCCGGGACATCTGTTTGAGTTGCAGGCCATAGGGGACGCCGCCGACGACGCTGACGGTGCGCAGGCGGTGAATCTCACAGCCATATTTGTCCGAGGCCTGTTGCACTTGCTGGGCCAGTTCGCGGGTCGGAGTCAGAACCAGGACCCGTGGGCCGTTGCCACTGGCCGTGCTGGGGGTGGTGACGCGGTGCAGGCTGGGCAGCATAAAGGCCGCGGTTTTGCCGCTCCCGGTTTGGGCCGAGACCAGAAGGTCGGCACCGGTCAGGGCGGCGGGGATGGCCTGTGCCTGGACGGCAGTGGGGGTCTCATAGGCGGCGGTATGCAGCGCCTTGATAATCAGGGGAGAAAGGCCGAGATCGGCAAAGTTCATGGTGTTTCCTCAATAAAAATCAGCTCGCAACGCGACGGATAAAATCCGGCGATGGCAGGCAATCTGGCCGCGGGCGGATGCGCGCGCGGTCAGGGCGTAACATCGGCGCCAACCGAGTTACGCGATTCCATATCAAGGAAATCAGAAGGTTGGGGCAGATGGGGCTGTGACAGATCCGTTTGGATCGGCAGTCCCGTAGAGTGTTAAATGTCGCCGAAAGGGTTGGTGGCGACGGAACACTGGCAAGGCACAACGGGCCGCATTATAAGCGAACGGTGATGCTTTTGGCCAGCGGTTTTGTGTTTTTCAGCCGTGCCGGACCGCTACACGCGGCCGTTGGGCCTTGCGAAGCGGGGAACCGAGCGGATGTTTCCGGCGTGCTGATTAGTAGCGGTAATGCTCAGCCTTGTACGGACCTTGCTTGGGCACGCCGATGTAGGCGGCTTGGCTGTCGGTCAGCTCGGTCAGTTGCGCGTTGAGCTTCTTCAGTTGCAGGCGGGCGACCTTCTCGTCGAGGTGCTTGGGCAGCGTGTACACGCCGACGGGGTAATCGGCGGTGCGGGTAAAGAGCTCGATCTGGGCGATGGTCTGGTTGGCGAAACTGGACGACATCACATAGCTCGGGTGGCCGGTGGCGCAGCCCAAGTTCACCAGACGGCCCTTGGCGAGCAGGATGATCCTTTTGCCGTCCGGGAAGATGACATGATCGACCTGCGGCTTGATCTCTTCCCACTGATATTTCTCAATACCGGCGACATCAATCTCGTTGTCGAAGTGGCCGATGTTGCAGACGATGGCCTGGTCCTTCATCTTGGCCATGTGATCATGGTTGATGACATGGTAGTTGCCGGTGGCGGTGACGAAGATGTCGGCCTTGTCGGCGGCGTAGTCCATGGTCACGACGCGGTAGCCTTCCATCGCCGCCTGCAGGGCGCAGATCGGGTCGATCTCGGTGACCCAGACCTGGGCGGACAGGGCGCGCAGGGCCTGCGCGGAGCCCTTGCCCACATCGCCGTAACCGGCGACCACGGCGATCTTGCCGGCGACCATGACATCGGTGGCGCGCTTGATGCCATCGACCAGGGATTCGCGGCAGCCGTAGAGGTTGTCGAACTTGGACTTGGTGACGGAGTCGTTGACATTGATGCCGGGGAACTTGAGTTCGCCGCGCTCATGCATCTGGTAGAGGCGATGCACGCCGGTGGTGGTCTCCTCGGTCACGCCCTTGATCTGGGCGAGGCGGGTGGAATACCACTTCGGGTCGGTCGCCAGCTTGGTCTTGATGGCCGCAAACAGCACCGTTTCTTCTTCGCTGCCGGGCTTTGAGATTACGCTCAAGTCGGTCTCGGCGCGCGCGCCCAGATGCAGCAGCAGGGTGGCATCGCCGCCGTCATCCAGAATCATGTTCGAGTAACCGCCATCGGTCCATTCAAAGATGCGGTGGGTGTAGTCCCAGTATTCGGTGAGGGTCTCGCCCTTCACCGCGTAGACGGGGATGTTCTCGGCGGCGATGGCGGCGGCGGCGTGGTCCTGGGTCGAGAAGATATTGCACGAGGCCCAGCGCACCTCGGCGCCGAGCGCCGTCAGCGTCTCGATCAGCACGGCGGTCTGGATGGTCATGTGCAGCGAACCGGTGATGCGCGCGCCCTTCAAGGGCTGGCTCTTGGCGTATTCCTCGCGGATCGCCATCAGGCCGGGCATCTCGGTCTCGGCGATCTTGATTTCCTTGCGGCCCCAATCGGCCAGACCCATGTCAGCAACGATGTAGTCTTTGGTCATACTCATGGCAAAACTCCATTCAAATTAATGAATGGGCGCCGTTACTCGAAGCCTTCACACCGAGCCTGACGATTTTCATCGCTGCAGCGCCCCTCGGTGCAAGGCCAAATTTTACTGGACTGTAGGTGCGTTACAGCCCAGCATCAGCGCGAAGCGCCGCTGCCTTGTCCGGATTTTGTCTCCGGCCGCGTCTGCGACGCTTAACTTGCTGCGCAAGTTAGCCTGCGACGAAGTTTGAACAAATGCCTGCGCCATGGACTTACAGTCCAGCATCAGCGCGAAGCGCCGCTGCCTTGT
>VGVU01000116.1 GCA_016873905.1 Betaproteobacteria bacterium
CCATCGCCGATGCCCGCGTGCAGTTTGTCGGCAGCAAGGGCGGCTACGGCAATCTGGTCGAACTCCAACACAGCGGCCCGTACAGCACCGCCTACGGCCACATCTCGCGCTTCGCCAAGGGGCTGCGCCGGGGCGGGCAAGTCAAACAAGGGCAGGTCATCGGCTATGTCGGCCAAACCGGCCTGGCCACCGGCCCACATTTGCACTACGAATTCCGCATCAACGGCGAGCAACGCAACCCGCTGGCCCTCAAGCTACCGACCGCCGTGCCGCTGGAGGCCCGAGAGCGTGCGGCGTTCAATCTGGCTGCCGCCCCTCTGACGGATCAGCTCCGCCTGATCCGTGGCCACAACCTCGCTGCCTTTGACTGATCTCTACCTCGGCTTGATGTCTGGCACCAGCCTCGATGGGGTGGATGCCGCGCTGGTCGATTTCTCGCAGCCGCGCCCGAACCTGCTGGCGACCCACTGGCTGCCGTACCCGGAGGCGATCAAGACCACCCTGCTGGCCTTGCACGAACCCGGCCCGAACGAACTGGACCAGAGTTGTTGTCTGGCCAATCAGCTCGCCGAGCTTTATGCCGAGGCCACGCACGCCGCCCTCGCCCATGCCGGGGTCAACGCAACGGCTGTACGCGCCATCGGCTGTCATGGTCAGACTGTGCGTCACCAACCGGCCCGGGGCTACACCCTCCAGATCAACAACGCGGCCCGTCTGGCCGAGCTGACGGGCATCACCACCGTGGCTGACTTTCGCAGCCGCGACATCGCGGCCGGAGGCCAGGGCGCGCCCTTGGTGCCCGCTTTCCACGCCCATTGCTTCGGCGATCCTGAAGAACACCGCGTCATCGTCAATATCGGCGGCATCAGCAACCTCACCGACCTGCCGCCGGAGGGCATCGTACGCGGCTGGGATTGTGGCCCGGGGAACCTGCTCATGGATGCGTGGACACGCCGCTGCTTTGACTGCGCATACGATGCAGGGGGAGCCATTGCCGCCCGGGGCCGCCTCGACGCAACACTCCTGTCGCGCCTGCTCGCCCACCCCTTCCTGTCCGCCCCACCTCCGAAAAGTACCGGCCGGGAAGACTTCAGCCTGGACGGATTGCTCGCCCTGACGACGCCCGCAGCCGCGCCGGAAGACATTCTGACCACCCTGACGGAACTTACCGCTCGAGGCATCGCCGATGCCATCAAGGCGCATTGTCCGGGCACACGGGCCGTTTATCTGTGCGGAGGCGGCGCCCATAACCAGACCCTCGTCACGCGCCTGTCGAGCCTTCTTCCGGCCGTGCGAATCGAGCCGACGGACGCTCTGGGTATTGCCGTTGACTGGGTCGAGGCCGCTGCCTTTGCCTGGTTGGCAAAACGCACCCTGGAAGGCCAGAGCGGCAACCTGCCCGCCGTAACCGGCGCTCGCGGCGAGCGCATCCTCGGCGCCATCTACCCGGCCTGACGGCGGGTTTACAGCATTAGTTCAAAGGGAACATCCTGCTCGCAGAGGCGCGGGCGATGTTGCTTGTCGATGGTCACAAAACGCAGATTGATGGCGTGTTTCCCGGCGCTAATCTCCGGCACACAGGGCAAGTCTGAGCGTACACGCACGGTCAACATCATCGGCGTTCGACCACCCAGATTGATCTGATAGAGCCCCTTCTCGGCCTGCAAGACCGAGCGCTGCCGCCCCTCGCGAAGCAGACGCATCACCAGCAGGACGGCCTCCCGAATCGGATCCAGCACCGCGAGCCAACCCAGCAAATCCGCGCTGCGTTCTTCGACCGAACGATTCAGCCAATAGTGATAACTCGGGATGTCAAAACTGCACGAGGCCCCGGGAATAAAACTGCGATTGCGGATGGTCGCCAGCCACTCGTTGTCGCGCAGGGCCTGGCATGGTTTCCCGGAGGTCGCCAGCAGCGCCTCGCGAATCGCCTGCATCTGGGCCAGAACGGCCTCCAGCGCCTTGCTATCGACGGCAGGATTACTGCGCAGCGGCTCAAACACAAGGCGCTGGCGTTCAATCTCCTGCAGCAATTCCGACTTCAGATCAGGGCGTGCGGTCACCTCGACCAACTCGAAAATCGCCTGCATGGCCGCCTGGTGGTCACGCGACTCGGTGCGCGCCATGAACTCAGAGGCCTTGGCGAACAGATCCTCAATGCGCAGCCAGGTGCGCACTCGTTCGTTGAGCGGATATTCGTAGGCGATCATGGAGGATCAGGGACGCAGGCAGACGACGGTCATAATCCAGCCTTTTGCCACATTTATGGGTGTTATGCAACCACTAACGCCTTGTAACCAATGCCTTGTAATGCCTATCCAGGGCCGTCACTTGCAGGGCAAGGCCCTTTTCATCCCCATTTGTCTCGTTGTTCAGAATATCGTCGGCAATCGCCAGACGGGCCGCCCGAGAGGCCTGCACGCCCAGCATGGCCTGCGCCTGTTCTACATTCATCCCGTCGCGGCGCAGCACGCGTTGCAACTGCCGCTCCGGGCTGCAATCGACCACCAAGACCCGATCCAGTAGATCCGCATAGGCAGGGGGTGTACTTTGGGCCTGACTTTCGGCCAGCAGGGGAATGACCAGGATGACATAGGGGCCCGTCGCGGAATGCACACGCTCTCCGGCCAAGGCGCGAATCCGCGGATGCAGGATGGCCTCCAGCCGCCGCCGCGTCTCGGGCTCGCCAACCATGCGCCGACGCAGGGCCGCGCGATCAAGCCGCCCATCCGCGGTCAGGACCTCCGCCCCGATCTGCGCCACGATCTCAGCCAGCGCCGGCTGCCCCGGCTCGACCAGTTCGCGGGCAAGCAGATCCGTATCCACGATCTCGGCACCCTGCTCGGCAAAAAGGGCCGCGACCGTGCTCTTGCCGCTGCCGATGCCCCCGGTCAGCCCAACACAAAAGGGCCGTCTCAGCCCAACCATAGTGCCCCCCATTTCTGCCCCCAGATCATGGCCAGGCCCCCGGCCAATGCCAGAAAGGGGCCAAAGGGCAAGGCCGTATGCCGGTCGGCACGCCCGCGCAACAAGGCCAGCCCCCCGACCAGCAAGGCCAGTAGGCTGGCCAGCAAGACGATCAGCGGCAAGACCATCCAGCCCAACCAGGCCCCCAGCGCAGCCAGCAGTTTTGCATCGCCCAGACCCATTCCTTCGCGCCCAGTCAATCGGGCATAGCCCCACGCCACCGTCGCCAGGCTCGCATAGCCGGCGGCGGCACCAAGCACCGCATCAGGCAGAAAAACGCCGCCCCCGTAGCCCGCGGCGTTGGCCAGCAGGCCGACCCACAACAACCCCAGAGTCAGACGATCGGGCAACAACAGGGTCCGGACATCAATCACCGCCAACGCCAACAGGGTCCACAGGAAACCCATGACCAGCACCGCCTCCAGCGTCAGGCCAAAGGCTCTCACGGCGACCATCGCCAGACCTGCCGCCGCCAGCTCGACCAAGGGATAACGCCAAGGAATGCGCGTCGCACAGGCCCGACAACGGCCACGCTGAACGATGAAACTCAGCAAGGGGATGTTCTCGAACCAGGCTAACGCATGTCCACACTGGGGGCAGTGCGATCCCGGCAGAACCAGGCCAGGACGAGGATCTGGCGGCGTTTGCCCACACTGGAGCGCCCAATCGTGTTCCATCTGTTTCGGCAGCCGATAAATAACCACATTGAGAAAGCTGCCCATCACCAGGCCCAGAATAACCGCCAGCCCCTCCATCACAACACGCTCCCCATGCGGAACACCGGCAAGTACATGGCGATCACAACCCCGCCGATCAGGAGACCCAAGACCACCATCAGCACGGGTTCGATCAGATTCGACAAGCGCGCGACGGTCTCTGCAAGTTCCTGTTCGTAATAATCGGCCACCTTGGCCATCATCCCGTCCAGTGAGCCACTTTCTTCGCCAACGGCCGCCATCTGCACCAGCATCGGCGGGAAGACCCGCGCCCGCGCCAAGGCAACCGACACCGTCTGCCCAGCCGTCACATCCGCCTGCAAGGACACCACGGCCTCGGCATAGACCGTGTGACCGGCGGCGCCACCCGCCGCCTCAAGGGTCTGGCGCAAGGGAATACCCGCCGCGAACAAGGCCGCAAAGGTTCCAGCCCAACGCGCCAGCGCCGCCTTGCTGAGCAGACGGCCCAACAGCGGGATGTGTAAGGCAAACCGGTCCAGAGCGGCACGCCATGCCGGCCAGCGCGAACCGAATCGAGCCACCACGCCCCCTA
>VGVU01000117.1 GCA_016873905.1 Betaproteobacteria bacterium
CACGCCATTGAGCTCCTGCACGGTCTTGGCGAGCACAACGGTATAGCGGCTCTTGATCTGGTGAGGATGGGTCGCCTTGAGATCGGCCACGCTATGAATGCCATCCGCCTTGAGTTGCTCGGCCCAGCGCCGGCCAATGCCCCAAACCGCGTCGATAGCCGTAGTGGCAAAGTAGTGCTGTTGCTGGGCAGGCGTCAGGTCATTGAGGTGGCAGACCCCCGCGTCCTTGAAGTCCGGATGTTTCTTGGCCAGATGGTTGGCGAGCTTGGCGAGAGTCTTGGTATTTCCCAAGCCCACACCAACCGGGATGCCAATCCATTGTTTGACCCGCTGGCGGATTTGCGCCGCCATGGCCGTGAGGTCCCAACCGGCAAAACCCTCATAGCGCAAGAAAGATTCGTCGATGGAGTAGATCTCTTGCTCCGGAGCGAAGTGCCCCAGAATGCTCATCATGCGCCGACTCATGTCGGCGTAGAGCGTGTAGTTGGAGGACAAGGCCATGCCCTTGTGGGCCTCCAGGCATTCCCTGATCTGGAAATACGGCTGGCCCATGCCAATGCCCAGCGCCTTGGCCTCGTTGCTTCTCGCTACCGCACAACCATCGTTATTGGAAAGCACCACCACTGGCCGACCTTCCAGGCCGGGGTCGAACACCCGCTCGCAGGAAACATAGAAATTGTTGCCATCGACAAGAGCAAAGACAGCGGGCATGGCCTTACCGGGGCATTACTTCAATTTGCGCACCACGCCTTTAACCACGCCCCAGATTTGCAGTTCCTGGCCGGGCTGGATAAGGATGGGGGCGTAATCGGGGTTATGTGGCAGAAGCTTGACGGCATCGGGCTGCTGATAAAGTTCCTTGACCGTGAGTTGGCCGTCAAGCACAGCCAGGACGATATCGCCGTGCCGGGCCTCAAGAGCCCGATCCACGGCAAGCAGATCACCGCTCAAGATACCGGCATCACGCATCGACTCGCCGCTCACCCGAACATAAAAAGTCGCCGCTTCGTGTTCGACAAGATACGCGTTGAGATCGAGCCTGCCTTCGGCGTAATCCTCGGCGGGGGAAGGAAACCCCGCCGGCACCGAGCCATCAAACAGCGGCAACGCCACCGGGTTACCCAGATGGGCGGCTCCCTGCCATTCAATCTCACTCGGCCACGATGGCGGCTTGGGCTGTTGCAGATAGGCCTTGATCTCGCTCACCCGGCTGACCGGAACCCGGATCACTTGGGTGGGTTCCCCATACGGACCAAACCCCGGTTTGCGCCCCTGGCCGGGCCGGATACCGCCGCGTGGCATAAGACACCTTGTTAACTGTTACGACAAACAAATTGTAGCTGGATCGTGGGCGCAGCGGCAAAAATATTTGCCCGGACCGTTCAACTTTGGCGTCTCAACTTAATTAAATCGGGCTCATCTGGTGAGCTTCGAGGCGTTTAAATTGGCCGCTCACAGGGCCAATGCCGCCCTTTTTCCAACCTCTTTTTGATTTATGGATAAATCATGCTCGGCGCAATTTTCGGTGATATAGCCGGCTCGGTGTACGAGCGGCACAACATTAAGACCAAGGATTTTCAGCCGCTCCTGTCCCCGCACGGCCGTTTTACCGACGACACCGTGCTTACCGTAGCCGTGGCCGATGCCTTGGTCAACGACCGGGACATCGTCACCTGTCTCAAGGAATGGGGGCGGCGCTATCCGCGCTCCGGCTATGGGGGGCGCTTTTCGCGTTGGCTGTTCACCGAGCAAAACCAACCCTACGGCAGCTATGGCAACGGCGGCGCCATGCGCATATCGGCGGCCGGTTTTATGGGGCGCGATCTCAAACACGCCGTAGAACTCGCCCAGCAAGTAACCCAAGTGACGCACGACCACCCCGAAGGCATAAACGGGGCTACCGCCACCGCCGCTGCCATTCATCTGGCCAAACAAGGCCAGTCCGCACCCGCCATCCGCACCTATATTGCAGAGACCTGGAGCTACGACCTCAGCCCCAGCGTGGACGAGATCCGTCCGAGCTACACCTTTGATGTCAGCAGCCAGGGCAGCGTGCCGCAAGCCCTCATCTGCGCTCTGGAAGCCACCAGTTTTGAAGACGCCATCCGCAACGCCATCTCGATTGGAGGCGACTCGGACACCATTGCCGCCATTGCTGGCAGCCTCGCCGAGGCCCGTTTTGGCATTCCCGAAGATCTCGCCATCTTGGCCTGGGCCCGTCTGCCAGGCGACATGCGGCACATCATCGAACTCTTCTACGCACGCATCGCCTAAAGGCTCACGCCATGAGCTTTGGATTTTCTAAAGTGGGCGTCCCATCACCAGAAAGCCCATTATGCCGCCCACCATTGCCACCCGCCCCGCAACCTTGACCCGCGAGGCTTGGTTACAGACTGCCGTGACCGAGCTGCGCCGACATTTTTCTGCGCAAGGTCATACCGTGCCCCCGGCTCAGGTCTCCATCGGTTTCACCGGCTCGGGCATGCGCTCGATGAGCATCGGCCAGTGCTGGCCAACGCTTCAGGCGACCGACCAGCTAAACCACATCTTCATCATTCCCGGGTTGGGCGATCCGGTTGAAATACTCGATACTCTGGTCCACGAACTGGTTCACGCGGTGCTCGACTGCCATCATGGTCACGGCAAGGTGTTCAAGGCCGTCGCCCTTAGCGTAGGGCTTGAGGGCCCTATGCGCTCGGCCCACGCCGGAAAAGAACTGCGTGCCAAACTGACCGACTGGCGGCGCTGGCATGACGGTGCCCGGCCTGATATGCTGGAGGATCAAGCGGAATAGTGAGGGATGATGCACGGTGTTTTCGGCGAATTTGCGCTCTTGTTGCTGATGTCTGCGGCGGCGGGGGCAGTGTCCCTTTGGCTGCGCCAGCCGGTGCTGATCGCCTACATCGCCATGGGCATCGTCGCCGGGCCGGCCGTGCTCGGCGTGGTGACGGCCCAAGACCAGATCGACCTGCTGGCCCAGGTCGGCGTGGCGGTGCTGCTCTTCGTCGTCGGCCTCAAGCTCGACCTGCAGCACATCCGCCACATCGGCCCGGTCGCGCTGGCGACAGGTTTGGGGCAGCTCACTTTCACCATCGTCATCGGCTTCTTCCTCATCCTGGCGATGGGCAGGGACTGGATGGAGGCGCTCTACGTCGCCGTCGCGCTGACCTTCTCCAGCACCATCATCATCGTCAAGCTGCTCTCCGACAAGCGCGAGATCGACTCGCTGCACGGGCGCATTGCCGTCGGCTTCCTGATCGTCCAGGACTTGGCCGTGGTGATCGCGATGATGGTAATGAGCGCCCTGCGCGGCGACGGACCCGACGGCGGCGGCTCCTTGCTCGCGCTGGCCGGCTCGCTCTCACTGCGCATCGGCGTCGCCGTGGTTGGCATGTATCTGCTGATGCGCTACATCCTGCCCAAGGTCGTCGACCGTATGGCGCAGTCGCAGGAACTGCTGCTGATCTTCGCCATCGCCTGGGGCACGGGACTCGCCGCGCTGGGCGAATGGGCGGGCTTTTCCAAGGAAGCGGGCGCCTTTCTCGCCGGCTTCTCGCTGGCCTCCACGCATTATCGAGATGCGATCAATGCGCGGCTCACCGGCATTCGCGATTTCCTGCTGCTGTTCTTCTTCATTGACCTCGGCGCCAAGCTCGACTTCTCCACCCTCGGCGGCGAGGTCTGGCCGGCCATCGTCCTGTCACTGTTCGTGCTGATCGGCAACCCGTTGATCGTCATGGCCATCATGGGCTACATGGGTTATCGCAAGCGCACCGGCTTCCTGTGCGGCCTGACGGTGGCGCAGATCAGCGAGTTCTCGATCATCTTCGTCGCCATGGGCATCTCGCTTGGCCATGTCGGCGCGAGTGCGCTTGGGCTGACCACGCTGGTCGGGCTGGCGACCATCGCCCTGTCCACCTACATGATCCTGTATTCGCATCCGCTCTACGAGAAACTGGGGCCATGGCTGGGCTGGTTCGAACGCAAGCGCCCGCATCGCGAACTGGCGGTGGCGACGGAGCGCCACGATCTGCGCGAGGCCGACGTGATCGTCTTCGGCCTCGGCCGCTACGGCAGCCGGCTGGCGCTCGGCCTGAAGGAAGCCGAGATCAAGGTGCTTGGCGTCGAGTTCGATCCCGAAGTGGCGCGTGACATGCGGCGCAAGGGTTTGCCGGTGCGCTACGGCGACGGCATCGCCAGCGAGTTTCTCGAAAGCCTGCCGCTCAAGGA
>VGVU01000118.1 GCA_016873905.1 Betaproteobacteria bacterium
CGGGTGATCTCGGCCTCGCGGTCGATTTCGATCTTGAGCATCAGGCGATAGGGGCCAACGACCTCAACTGGCGCGTCGGCTTCGGTGGGCAGTTGTGCGACGGCGACGACGCTTTCCAGTCGCGCCAGCGATTGCAGATAGGGCGCGTAGGTCATGATCGTGGCATCGCCTTCGATGACCAGCGGTACTTTCTGGCCGGGCGGCAGGCCCATGCCGCTGCGCAGGGCGCGACAGGCGTTGGCGAGTAACTTGAATTCGTCAAGCGCGTGGGCGTCGGCGGTGTCGCCGGCCTTGGGGAAGCTGGCGCGCATGAGTGTGCCATGGTCGGCCGGGCCATTTTGCACGGCGCGCACCGCTTGCCAGAGTTCTTCGGTGATGAACGGAATCAGCGGGTGGGCTGCGCGCAGAGTGGATTCAAGCACTTCCAGCAGGATGCGGCGGGTGTTGGCGGCGAGCGCACCGCCTTGGCCGATCTGCACCTTGGCCAGCTCCAGATACCAGTCGCAGTATTCGTCCCAGACGAATTCATAGACCGCGCGGGCGACCTGGTCGAAGCGGTATTGCGCATAGCCTTCGTGGATGGCGGCAAGCATCTGCTGCTGGCGGGCAAGGATCCAACGGTCGGCGAAGGTGCCTGCGCTGGCGGTGGTGGCAATCTCTTGCTCCTTGCAGTTCATCAGCACGAAGCGGGCGGCGTTCCACAGTTTGTTGCAGAAGTTGCGGTAACCATCGCAGCGCTGCAGGTCAAACTTGATGTCGCGGCCGTGGGTGGCGAGGCTGGCAAAGGTGAAACGCAGGGCATCGGTGCCGAAGCTGGCAATGCCTTCGGGAAACTCTTTTTTTGTTGCTTTGGCAATGGATTCAGCCTGCTTGGGGTTCATCAGGCCGGTGGTGCGTTTGGCGACGAGGGCGTCCAGGGTGATGCCATCAATCAGATCAATGGGGTCGAGCACATTGCCCTTGGATTTGGACATCTTGTTGCCGTGCGAGTCGCGCACGAGGCCGGTGACATAGACCTCTTTGAAGGGCACCTGGTCGGTGAAGTGCAGGGTCAACATGACCATGCGCGCGACCCAGAAAAAGATGATGTCAAAGCCGGTAACCAGCACGCTGGTGGGCAGGTAGTGCTTTAGCTCCCAGGTGTCTTTCGGCCAGCCGAGGGTGGAGAACGGCCACAAGGCGCTGGAGAACCAGGTGTCGAGCACATCCTCATCGCGGGTGAGCGGGCGTCCAGCGGCCTGCTTTTTCGCCTCGGCCTCGGTGCGGGCCACGAAAATGTTGCCGTCTGCGTCAAACCAGGCCGGGATGCGGTGGCCCCACCAGAGTTGGCGCGAGATGCACCAGTCCTGGATGTTGCCCAGCCATTGCCGATAGGTGGTGGTCCAGTTCTCCGGCACGAACTTGAGCTGGCCGTTGTCCACGACCTCCAGCCCGCGCTTGGCCAGACCTTCCATGCTCATAAACCACTGGTCCGTGAGGAAGGGCTCGATGACGGACTGAGTACGGTCACCGCGCGGGATCATCAGTTTGTGCGGCTTGGCGGAGATCAACAGTCCCTGCGCTTGCAGTTCATCGAGGATCTTCTGGCGCGCGGCGTAGCGATCGAGTCCTTGGTATTCGGTCGGGCCCAGATCGTTGATCTTGGCGTCCACCGTGAAGATATTGATCGGCACCAGATGATGGCGGCTGCCGACCTGCCAGTCGTTAAAGTCGTGCGCCGGGGTGATCTTGACCACGCCGGTGCCGAAGGCGCGATCGACATAGGTGTCGGCGATGATGGGGATGCTGCGTTGGGCAATCGGCAGGCGTACGGTCTTGCCGATCAGATGCGCGTAGCGCTCGTCGTCGGGATGCACGGCCACGGCGCAGTCGCCCAGTAGCGTCTCTGGGCGGGTCGTGGCGACGATCAGGCGGCCCTCGCCGTTTTCCAGCGGGTAGGCAATCTCCCACATGAAGCCATCTTCTTCGGTACTGATAACCTCCAGATCAGAGACGGCGGTTTGCAGTACCGGGTCCCAGTTCACCAAGCGTTTGCCGCGATAGATGAGGCCTTGTTCATAAAGGCGTACAAAAACCTCGGTGACGGCCTCCGACAGGCCGGCGTCCATGGTGAAGCGCTCGCGTTCCCAGGCCGGACTGGTGCCCATGCGTCGCATCTGGCGGGTGATGGTCGAACCGGAGTGTTCTTTCCATTCCCAGACCTTTTCGAGAAATTTTTCGCGCCCCAGGTCATGGCGGGAGACACCTTGGGCATCGAGCTGGCGTTCGACGACGATCTGCGTGGCGATGCCAGCGTGGTCGGTGCCCGGCTGCCACAGGGTGTTGTCGCCCATCATGCGGCGGTAACGGGTGAGCGCGTCCATCAGCGTGTGCTGGAAGGCGTGGCCCATGTGCAGCGTGCCAGTCACATTGGGCGGCGGTAGCAGGATGGAATAGGGCTCGGCATTCGGCGTTTCGCCCATCTGGAAATGGCCTGCCGATTCCCAGCGTGGGTACCAGTGTTGTTCGATAGCGTGGGGGTCGAATGATTTGGCAAGTTCCATGGGTATTTCGGCTGAATTCGGTCGGGCGGAATTATAACGGGGCGGCGGCGGTGGTCAGGCTGCCGGGGCGAGATCGTGACTCTCGATCGGGTAGCCGCGTGACTGGTAGTGGCGGTAGCGTTCGCGCGCTTTTTCGCGATCGGCGCCCTCACGGGTGACGATCTCGATCAGGCGATCAAAGCGCGCCAGACAGGCAGGCGGCTGGGCGCTCAAGTTGATGAGCAGGTCACAACGCGGTAAGGGATCAGGCTGCGTGCCGATCAGGATGGGCGTTTCGCTGGCATTGGCATCTTCGCACAGGGTATGCGGCACAAAGCTGAGGGGCTCGGCGCTCCATAGCTGCTGGTCGATCTGCATGGCCAGCGCGGCATCATCGGTATAGACAAGGCAGCAAAGGGCTTGCTGACGCGCCTTGCCGATCAGGCGGCGGGTTAAATCCAGCGCGTCGTCGGCGTTGAAATAGAACGAGATGCGCGTCATGGATGGGTTCGTGTGTTGCTCGAAAAACTAAAGGCCGGGAAAGCTAAAGGCCCCGTGGCCCGAATGGGGCGACAGGGCCTTTCTGTCCAACAGGCGCCGGGTTTTAGGCAGCGACGGGTTTGACGGTAACGGTCCGACGCTTGAGCGCGCCCTTGACGACAAACTCAACGATGCCGTCGATCTTGGCGAACAGGGTGTGATCCTTGCCCATGCCAACATTGGTGCCGGGGTGAAACTCGGTGCCGCGCTGACGGACGAGGATGTTGCCGGCCGGGACGAACTGGCCGCCGTAGCGCTTGACGCCAAGCATCTTCGGGTTTGAATCGCGGCCGTTGCGGGAACTACCGCCTGCTTTTTTATGTGCCATGGTGCTGTGCTCCTGAGATTAAACCGTGATGCCGTCGATACGGATTTCGGTGTAGTTCTGACGATGGCCCTGGGTCTTACGATAGTGCTTGCGGCGGCGCATCTTGAAAATGATGACCTTCTGGCCACGGCCGTGGGAGAGGACGGTCGCCTTGACCACAGCGCCTGCCACCGTCGGTGCGCCGACGCTGATCTTGTCGCCATCGGAAACCATCAGGACATCCTGGATTTCAACTTCGCTACCCACCTCAACCGGCAGGCTTTCAACCTTGAGTTTGCCGCCAGCAGCAACCTTGTATTGCTTACCGCCGGTACGAATAACCGCGTACATGTTCAGCTCCTACAAATCAGGTCGTCACGGAGTTCCCGTAACGGAAACGGCGAATTGTACGCAAAGAGTCCCGAGAGCGCAAATCGAATTGACTTCAGGCCCTGAAACCGTTTGGTCATCGCGGTGTCTGGCGACCTCAGTTAAGATGTGCGCTGTGATTAGGGGCGGTTAGAAAATGCAATTGGCAAGCCTGTGGCGCCGTTTGGTGTCCATGTTTTACGACGCGTTGTTGTTGATGGCCTGGCTATTCGTGGCCGGCTTCATGGTGGTGGACCTCATTCCGGGGGCCGTGGTAGAGCGCAGCGCTCTTGTCCAGGTGAGTTTTCAGGCTTATCTGGTTGTGGCGGCCGGCCTGTACTTTGTCCTGTTCTGGGCGCGCAGCGGGCAGACGCTGGCCATGAAGACCTGGCATCTCCGGGTCGTGACGCAAGAGGGTGCAGCATTGTCCTGGCGGCGGGCCTGGATTCGGTATTTCTGGGCGCTGGCAACACT
>VGVU01000119.1 GCA_016873905.1 Betaproteobacteria bacterium
AACAGATCCATCCAGCGGTTTGATGCGCGTGGCTGCGCGTTTGGGGGCAGCCGGCGCAGTCGGTGTGTTACGAGGGGCTTCCACGCGCTTGGGCGCGGCAGGAGCGGGTTTCTTGGTGACGGCCTTGACCGTCGTCTTGGCCGGGGTTTTAGCCAGGACTTTGGCGGGCGCCTTGGCCGCTGCCTTTTTTGCAACGGGTTGGGCGACCGGTTTGGCTACAGCCTTGGCTGTGGTCGGTTTCTTTGCAGCCGGCTTTGCAGCTGGCTTTGTGACGGGCTTGGCGGCGACTTTAGCGGCGGCTTTTGCTACCGGTTTGGTCGCTGCTTTGGTAGTTACGGGTTTTGCGGCAGCCTTTGCTGTTGGCTTGGCCGCGGGTTTTGCAGCAGCCTTAACGACGGCCTTGGCGGCGGCTTTAACGACAGGTTTTGCGACCTTGGCTACGGATTTGGCCGTTACCTTGGCGGCGGCTTTTGGCGCTGCTTTTGGTGCGGCTTTTGGCGCTTGCTTCTTCACAACCGCCTTGCCAGCGGCAGGCTTGGTGATTCCCTTGGCCGGGGCGGCTTTCTTGGCGACCGTTTTTGCTGCTGTAGTTTTTGCCACAATTGCCTCCGGACGGTAGGGTAATGAAAAGCGGGCGCGATTATGCCATGAGCCGCCCAAAAACCAATATCGTTTTCGGTGTGTGTTTACGAATGGGCGTTCAACCCCACCCCAGATTAAGCGGATCGTTGGGATTAACGCCTTCCATAAACGGTTTGGCGCGCTCGCCGTGGGTGACTTGATAGACGCAGCCCATCCAGTTGCCCATGATGGCCTCGGCGGTGTCGTGCCA
This sequence comes from Betaproteobacteria bacterium, assembly GCA_016873905.1. Lineage (GTDB taxonomy): Bacteria > Pseudomonadota > Gammaproteobacteria > Burkholderiales > Thiobacillaceae > QYQG01. Next base: position 833 of record VGVU01000119.1, read on the forward strand.
GGTGTTGTCGAGATGCGGGAGCAACAAGGCCTCTGGGAACGCGGGTTCGGGCGCTCCGGCAACAATTGCGGCCTGCAGGTGCAGACGGTATTCATCGAGCACGGCTTGAGCGTGACGATTGAAGTAGCGTGATGGAAAGGGCGGATAGGCGGGGAACTTTCCGTGTGCCGCCAGTAGCGCGTCGCGCTTGTATTCCTTGAGCAGCGAGACGGTGTCGTATTCGGGATGACCCTGAAAAAACACCGCGCGCAGGCCGTCGCCACTGACCGCCAGATGTACGCCGACCTCCGGGCTTTCGGCCAGCACACGCACGCCGGCCGCGGCAAACTGGGCGGTGGAGATGTCGTTCCAGCGTGAATGCGGCACATCGAAGCGGGTGTTCACATCGACCACCAACGGGTGGCGCGGCTCGACCACGCGGTGTTCGAATATCCCCCAGCGCTTTTCTGACTGGCGCACACGCGGTTGGCCGTAGCGGAAATGCATCACGGCGTGGGTGGCCAGGCAAGAACAGAGCGTGGAGGTCACATTCTCCATGGCCCAGTCGATGACCTCGATCAGCGGGTTCCAGAACGGTTCGCAGGTGAGGTCTTCGCCTGTCACATTGGCGCCAGTGATGATCAGCGCATCCAGCCCGGCGGCACGAATCTGGTCGAACGATTCGTAATGGGCCTCGATATGCGCCCGGCCCTTCTCGCCGCGTGGCAACGCGTCGAGGGTGAATGGGTGCACGAAAAACTGCGCGATCGGGTTGGATTCGCCGATCAGGCGCATGAACTGGCGCTCGGTGGCCTCCAGCGCCGCGTCCGGCATCATGTTGAGCAGGCCCACATGGAGTTCGCGAATCACCTGGGTGCCGGCCCGTTCGGTGGACAGCACGGTGACACCGGCCTCGCGCAGGCGCTCGAAGGTGGGCAGGCTGGAGTGGGCGACGAGGGGCATCTCAGTTCGGGGTCCGGGCGATGGCCGTTTCCAGCAGGTTCAAAAAGTCCTGTTCATCGCGCACCTGTGACACCTCTTGCGAGGTGACGGTGTAACCCCGCCGGGCGATGGCCTCGTAACGCGGCACGCGCGAGCGGAACAGGCGCGGAAACACCCAGCGACCCCAGTCGTTGGGGTCAATCTCGGCGACATAACTCACGCCCTTTTCGGCCATGTACACCGGCAGGTGTTCGGCCAGAAAGGCGGGGCGGAAGTACAGCGGCTTGGGGTCGGATACCGCGCGGCGGATGAGGGTTTCTTCTTCCTCGGTCGTGGTGACCTTGATGTACAGAATCAGCGAATTTTCGGCCAGAAGATCAATGACGCGATTGTCATCGGCGGCATCAAAAAGCTCGCACAGGCTGCCGCCCACATCGTTGACGAAGTGATGATAGCCGTAGATTTCCTGGCCCTTCCGAACGAAGGCCGGGACATCGAACATCGCCGCGATCTCGCCTTCGCGGTACAGGGCCTGGCGGCGCGAGAACTCCTCCAGCGAGAGGCCGCCCAGATCCGGGTTGCCGAGCTTGCCGACGAAGGACATCACCGGCCCCAGGTCGTCAATGCGAATGTGGTTGTTGATGCCAATCCAGTCATTGCGCAACAGATCGCGCAGGAAGGGCACCTGCATGGCCTGTTGTTTGATCAGGTCGAGAATCGGCTCGTCAAGGTAGCGGGTGCCGATGCGGTAGTCGCCGGAATAGTGGAACCAGTCGTTGCGCCGCAACAGGGATGAGAGGTAGGTCTTGCCCACGCCGGACATGCCGAGCAGGGTGACGCGGCGGTTGGTGCAGGCGCGGAAGGAGTCAACGGTAAATTTCATGGTGTGGAAGGTTAGCCTAGTTTGCGACGCTTGGCGCGGGGTTGGCCGCCGTGGGGGTGAATTCAGCCGTGCACTCGGAGGTGAAATCATCGAGTAGCCGGGCAACAAACTCGGGCTCCAGGTCGGCGGTGATAAAGACAAAGCGGCTGCGACGGTCGGCATCGGGCCAGGCGGCCAGCTCGGCCGGCGGGTAGAGCACATGCTGCACACCGTGCAGGACCACCGGGCGTTCACGCCCCTTGAGGTTGACGATGGCCTTCATGCGTAACAGGCTCTCGGCGCGGAAGCTGACCAGCATGCTCAGGGCGGCGCCCAGGGCGGTCTCGTCGAGCGGGGCATCGAAGGAGAGGCTGAAGCTGCGGATGCGCTCACCATGCGCCGAGTGGGAAGGGGCGGTGGGTGCGACCAGGCGTCCGCTTTTGACGGCGGCAAAGCGGGGCACGGCCAGCCAGCGCCCCAGTTGTTCTGGGCGCGCCTGAGGCCGCCAGGCGTCCAGATTGAGAATCTCGTCGGCGGGGATCTGCCCGTTCGTGACCACGATCTGTGGGGCGCTCGGGTTAAGGTGATGCAGGCGCTCGCGGGTCGCCTCGATCTCGGTGGCACTGGCGAGATCGGTCTTGGTCAGCAGCAAGCGGTCGGCGGCGGCAACCTGCCGTTCGGCCTCGAAATGCGTGGCCAGTTGCCCGGCACCCAGTTGCGCGTCAACCACGGTAATCACGGCATCGAGACGGTGGCGTGCGGCGATCCAGCGTTCGGAGACCAGGGTGTCGATAATCGGCGCGGGGTCGGCGATGCCCGTGGTCTCAATGATCAGGCGCTCAAAGGGTGGCAAGCGGCCACTGTCCCGTTCCATCCACAGGTTTTTCAGGGTCGGGGCCAGCGTGCCCTGGATCTGGCAGCAGACGCAGCCGCCAGACAGCAGGGCGAGCGGGCCGCGTTGTTCTTCGAGGAGTTGGTGGTCGAGGGCAACGGCACCGAATTCGTTCATCACCACGGCCGTGAGGGGCTGGGCGCGGAGCAGGGTGTTGAGCAGGGTGGTCTTGCCGCTCCCCAGAAAGCCGGTCAACAGCGTGACGGGAAGGGAAAATGGGACTGTGGTCATGTCGGCTACAATGCCGCTTTTCGTTTGAAGTGGCAAGGGCTGCAATGGCCGATCCCGTATTACATAAAGGCGCTGCGAAGGTCTCGCGCATCCCGGTCAAGGTCGAGGCCAAGCCGCGTCTGCGGCTGCCGCCGTGGATCCGCATCAAGGCCCCGGCTACGCCGGAGATCAGCCGCATCAAGTCCTTGTTGCGCGAACGCAATCTGCACACCGTTTGCGAAGAGGCGGCCTGCCCAAATCTGGGCGAATGTTTTAGTCACGGCACGGCGACTTTTATGATCCTGGGCGACTTGTGCACGCGGCGCTGTCCGTTTTGCGATGTCGGCCATGGCACCCCGTTGCCGCCCGCCGCGGATGAACCGGAAAAGCTGGCTGAGGCGGTGGCGTTGATGGGCCTGCGCTATGTGGTGATCACCAG
>VGVU01000120.1 GCA_016873905.1 Betaproteobacteria bacterium
GTGGCCTTGGCTCCCCGCGCCCGCATCGCCGTAAAGGCCTCGTGACCCGGCGTATCGAGGAAGGTGATCATGCCCTTTTCGGTCTCCACATGGTAAGCACCGATGTGTTGCGTAATGCCGCCGGCTTCACCATGCGCCACTCGCGCCTTGCGGATGTAGTCCAGCAGGGAGGTCTTACCATGGTCCACATGGCCCATGACCGTCACGACCGGGGCCCGCGGCCTCTGTTCGGCATCCTTGTTTTCCAGGGCCAGATCGAGGAAATCCTCGGGGGTGTCGCTGGACGCTGCCTTGCCGATATGGCCCATCTCCTCGACCACGATCAACGCTGTCTCCTGATCCAGGATCTGGTTGATGGTCACCATGGAACCCATCTTCATGAGCACCTTGATGACCTCGGCCGCCTTAACCGACATCTTGTGCGCCAGATCCGCAACCGAAACAGTCTCCGGAACCACGACATCGCGCACGATGACCTCGGCCACGGGGGCCGGGGCCGACTCATGCGTCCCCCGTCCACCACGGCCACGCGCGCCCCCCTTGGAGCGCCAGTTGCCATCGGTCGATCCCGCACTACGGGTAGGGATACCCTTCTTGGCGGTTCGATTCTCTGTCTCAGGACGCACGGCCGGTGCCCGACCCTTAATCTGCGCCCCGGGTTTTACCGCAATCTTGCGCGGTTCAGCCGGAACCGGCGCCAGAGCCGGCTTTGCCGCCTCGGCCATCCGTGCGGCCTCCAACTGCTGGCGACGCTGCTCGCGCTCCTGTTTTTCACGCAGATCTGCTTCTTGCATGGCCCGCAACCGTGCCTGGCGCGACTCCTGCAGCTCGCGTGCCGCCCGTTCAGCCGCACTGATAGCATAGGTCGCCTTGCCCGTTTTCTTGGCCTTGCCTGCCGCAGGTTCCAGCAATGCGGCATCCGCCTCAGCGACCGGCTGCGGTTCGACCGGAACGACCGGCTCCGGTTCAACCGGCCTAGCAAGCTCCGGCTCAGCCGGCAAGACCGGCTCTGGCAGACTCTCAACAACCTCTGCCTGAACCGGCGCGGCAACAACCTCCGGTGCCTCCACAGGCGTTGCGACAGGTGCCAATACGGGCGCCGATGCGGGCTCCGGCGCCGCCGCAATCACTGGCACCTGCAATTCAGGCTGCGGCTCAGCCACAGGCTCTGCGACCGGCGGCACAACATCCGGAATGGCGGGCGTATCACGCTTGACCAGCACCCGCTTCTTGCGCACTTCAACCTGAATGGTACGCGAGCGTCCCGTGCTGTCCGTCGCCTTGATCTCGCTGGTTTGCTTGCGCGTCAGGGTAATGCGCGACTTGGTCTCCGTCGCTGCCCCGTGTTTGCCGCGCAAATAGGTCAGCAAACTATCCTTGTCATGATCGGACAGGATATCCGCCGTCGTCTGGACATGCACACCGGCGGACCTCAGCTGCTCCATCAAGGTCTCCGGAGAGACCTTGAGGGTCGAGGCAAACTGTTCAACATTCATGCGGCTACCGCCTTAATTCGTATTATGACAATTGGGGCGCACGCGCCGCCATGATGAGCTGACTCGCCCGTTCAGCATCCATGCCCGTCAACTCGGTCAACTCATCGGTCGCCAAGTCGGCCAGATCGCTCACCGTGTGGATACCCGCCTGAGCCAGATGTGCGGCCGTTTCCTCATCCATTCCGGAAACGCCCATCAGGTCATCGGCCTCACTCTCCACCCGTTCCTCGCTGACAATCGCCTCGGTCAACAAGGCATCACGCGCCCGCGAACGCAATTCTTCGATCGTTTCCTCGTCGAAAGCGTCCATCTCCAGCATCTCGGCCAGCGGCACATAGGCGATCTCTTCCAGGCTCGTAAACCCTTCCTGGATCAACACATCGGCCACTTCCTCATCAATATCCAATCGCGCCATGAACAAGGCCCGAATCGCTTCCGCGTCCAGCGCACGCTTCTCGTCAGCCTCGGACTCGCCGAGAATGTTGATCTCCCATCCGGTCAGCTCTGAGGCCAGGCGGACATTCTGGCCGCCGCTCCCAATGGCCTTGGCCAACTGATCTTCGGCCACCACCACATCCATGCTGTGCCGGCCCTCATCAACCAGAATACTGCTCACCTCGGCCGGAGACAGGGCGTTGATCACGAACTGCGCCGCGTCCGGAGACCACAGCACGATATCGACGCGCTCGCCCGACAACTCGTTCGTCACCGCCGTCACGCGCGAACCACGAACACCAATGCAGGTGCCCTGCGGATCGACACGCGGATCGTTGGATTTAACCGCGATCTTGGCGCGCATTCCCGGATCACGGGCCGCTGCCATAATCTCGATCAGACCGTCTTCGACCTCGGGCACTTCCAGCGCAAACAAGTGGGCAATGAAATCAGGCGCCGTGCGCGACAGGATGAGTTGCGGGCCCCGGAGCGCCGTATCAACCCGGAGCAAATAGGCGCGGACACGGTCACCCACACGCAGGTTCTCACGCAGGATGGTCTGATCGCGTGCCAGCAGGCCCTCAATGCGACCACAGTCGATGATCAGGTTACCGCGCTCAGCGCGCTTGACCGTACCCGTCACCAAGGCCTCATTGCGCGCCAGGAAATCCTGCAGGATCTGCTCGCGTTCGGCATCCCGTATCTTCTGCAAGATGACCTGCTTGGCCGCCTGCGCGCCGATACGCCCGAAGAAGTCCACCGCCTCGATCGGCTCCTCAATATAGCCACCCACCTCGATGGCAGGATCAATCTCCAGCGCCTCAAAATGCAGGTACTGGCGATCCGGATGCTCCAGGCCCGCCTCATCAGGCAACACATGCCAACGACGGAAGGCCGAGTAATCGCCGGTATCCTGATTAATCTGAACGCGCACCTCAACATCTTCCTTGAAGCGCTTTTTGGTAGCCTGCGCCAGCGCCGCCTGCAAGGCGTCAAACACCACCTCTGGCGCGACATTTTTTTCGCGCGCCAGGGCATCCACCAACATCAGTATTTCGCGACTCATTCCGTTCTCCGGATTCCAACCAAGTTCACAATTCAGGGATCAGGCGCGCCTTCTCGATGTCCATCAGCGCAATCAGCACCTCTGTCGCATCGACCTGCAACACCACCTGATCCTCCCGCATTCCTACCAACACACCACTAAAACGCTTGCGGCCATCCAGAGGGCGGCTCAGGCGAATCTGGGCCTTGTGCCCCGCAAAGCGATCAAAATCTGCCGCCTTGACCAAAGGCCTGTCCAGACCCGGCGAAGACACCTCCAGGCGGTCATAGTCCACATTCTCAACCTCGAAGACCCGCGTCAGCTGGCGACTCACCCGCTCGCAATCAACGAGGCCGATCCCCGCCTCACGATCTGTCAATTGATCGATATACACGCGCAGATGACCGCGCCCGATGCGCTCCAGCGCAACCAGCTCGTACCCCATGCCCACCAGCGTGGACTCGATCAAATGTGGTAAATCCATAACCCAAAAATAAAAAATGGGCCAACAGCCCATCCAACAAGCCGCGCATTATACGGCCTGAAGCGAACTTAATCAAACAATGAGGGGGAGTCTTGCGGAAAGAAGAAGGACAACCCAGACCCGTCCGCAGCGCTGGCACCATCCACCACAATGGTGCCCGGAACCGGAATCGAACCGGTACGGCCGAAGCCGAGGGATTTTAAGTCCCTTGTGTCTACCTATTTCACCATCCGGGCGGATGCTGAAGTGCAAGGGAATCTGGAGGCGCGAGCCGGAGTCGAACCGACCTACACGGATTTGCAATCCGGTGCATAACCGCTTTGCTATCGCGCCCGAGATCGGAAGAGAAATGTGAAAGACATTTCCCGGAAACTGGAGCGGCAGAAGAGTCTCGAACTCTCGACCTCAACCTTGGCAAGGTTGCGCTCTACCAACTGAGCTACTGCCGCTTGGAAGCCGCGCATTGTACTGACT
>VGVU01000121.1 GCA_016873905.1 Betaproteobacteria bacterium
TGCCCTGGACCCTGCGCGAGTCGGTGTCGCCCCTGCAATATGTGGCCATTGGCCTTGGCTTTGTTGGGGTGTGTCTGCTCTTGCAACCGTGGGACACCCCGGCTGCCGATATGCTGGCGGCGCTGATCGGTCTCGCCTCGGGGCTTCTGGCGGCTGTGGCTTATCTGCATGTGCGTCATCTCGGTGCGCTGGGGGTGTCGGAGGTTCATGTCGTCGTCTGGTTTGCGGCCACCGGGACCCTGGTGGCGGGTGTGTTTGCGTTGGCGGGCGGCTGGCAATGGCCAACGCTTGCACACGCCCCCTGGCTGCTGGGGGTGGGGCTGTTGGCCACGCTGGGCCAGTTTGCCGTCACGCGCGCCTATCGGCATGGCCATGCGGCGGTGACGGCAGCCTTTGCCTACAGCACGGTCATCTTCAGTAGCGTGCTGGATGTGCTAATCTGGAATCACCAGATGTCGTCCCTGGCGTGGCTGGGGCTGGTCGCGACGATACTGGCCGGAATCTGGTTGACGCAGCAGCCGCAACATCACAAAGGGGAAACACCATGATTGCCATCGAGAGCCGCAATAACTTGATCACCGTGTCGGTGTTGGGCGAGTTTACCTTGGCCGACTACCAGGCCTTTGAGCAGCAGGTCTTGTACGATGTGGCCATGCAGGGTGGTGTTTATGTCTTGATGGACCTGCGCGACATGCTGAGCTACACGCTGGATGTAGCCTGGGAAGAGATTCGCTTTACCCAGCAGCACAAGTACGATTTTCGCAAGATTGCCATCGTCACGCCCAATAGCTGGCCGGGCTGGCTGGCTTGGATTCAGTCTCTGACGGTCGATGGCGAGGTGCAGTCGTTTGATGACCCGGTCATGGCCATGGCCTGGCTGAACATCCCGGTTTAAAGCGGCGTCTTGGCTTGATTCGCCCGCTGGGGACGGAAGACGGCGCGATTGTCGTAATAGGCCGGGTGGCTGTTGGCGGGGTCGATCCCGGGCACGCCGAGCACCGGGATGGCAAACAGGTCGGCCGGGCGTTGTGCGCCGCCGCTTTGCCAGTAATGGGCCAAGGCCTCGTCCAGTTTGGCGGGCGGTTCTTTTAGCGGGGCATCGAGGGCGGGCCAGGGCAGGTAGAGCGTCTTCGCAATCATGCCCGGATACGGGGTCTGCGTCTTTTCCAATACGGCGTGGCCGACGATGAGGAGATGGTTGCGCTGCCACAAGTCCCGGCGCGCAACAAAGGCCCCCTTCCAGTCGTGATGCTGTAGCCGCTCGGCCAGTTCGGCATCCGGTCCGATCAACACGGCGCCGCTCTCGTCGAAGACGGTGGCTGCATCGGAGCGCGCACCGCGGGTGGCACCCATCTGGAGCAGGGCGGCGCATTGGACGGCGTTCAGGGCGGCCTTGAGGCGTGGGAAGGTTAACCAGACGAGGGCGTTAAAAAAATCGTGCCAGTTGGCCATGCGGGTGGGCACGCGGCCTGTGGCCAGGATCTGGGCCTCGTAGTCACGCTGTCCACAGGCCGCGGTCTGGGGATCAAAGGCGAGGGACAGGCCGGCCGCATTACGCAGATCCCGGGTCCGGGCCTCGGCCGTCAGTTGCTCCGGGCTGGCCCAATCCTTGAGGCCGTCAAAGAGGCTGGCCGTTGCCTGGTAGCCGGCAAACAACGGGTGTTGCGCGAAGTCGGGTTGCCAGGTCTGAGGGGCGATGTACTTGGGCATGAGGTCGAGGCCTGGGGTCGATGTTTAGGGTCGAAGGGCGGCTCGGATAATAATTGGCCGCAGGGTGAGTTTGAGCGCGGCCGTAGCAGTATGATGACAGCATTGTGGTCTGCCGTGAAAGAGGTTGCGATGCACCATGGATCAATAGATGACGAGGCCGCCATCCTGTTGCGCGAGGAGGTCGAGATGCTGATGGCCGAGCGCGAGGCGTTGCTGCGTGTGGCGGGTGCGGCGGCGGTCCTGGTGGCCAATCTGGATGAGGCCAGCCTGCCTCATGAGCAGGATACGATTGACGCTGCCGAGGTGCTGAGTGAATCGCTCAATGCCTTGAGTGAGGATACGCTGAGCGAGGCCTTGGAGATCGTACAGGCTGAACCGGATCTGCGCGGGACGACCGCGCTGCCGTAAGCGGGCCTAGGAGCCTGTCGGAACGCCGACGGGCCTGACGCACCGGGAGGCGGTCTTGGCGCGTCGCCGGGCCTCGTCGGTGTCGTCGGCATTGGCAACGGCAACCCCCATCCGGCGTTTTACAAAACTCTCCGGCTTGCCAAACAGGCGCAGGTCGGATTCCGGGACCTGCATGGCCTCGGCCACCCCCTCGAAGGCGATGCCCTTTTCATCCATCCCGCCGTAGATGACGGCCGAGGCGCCCGGCCGGCGCAGGCGGGTATCGACCGGCAGGCCGAGGATGGCGCGGGCGTGGAGCTCGAATTCGGACAGGCGTTGCGTGGCCAGGGTGACAAGGCCGGTATCGTGTGGGCGCGGGCTGACTTCAGAGAACCAGACCTGGTCGCCCTTGATGAAGAACTCGACCCCGAAGAGGCCGCGCCCACCCAGGTCGTTGGTCACGGCCTGGGCAATCTCGCGGGCGCGTTGCAAGGCCACGGGTGACATGGCCATGGGCTGCCATGACTCCACATAGTCGCCGTTGACCTGAACATGGCCAATCGGCTCGCAAAAGTGGGTCTCCAGGGTGCCAGCGGCGCTCAGGGCGCGGACGGTGAGCAGGGTGATTTCGTAATCGAAATCGACGAAGCCCTCGACAATGACGCGGCCTGGTTTTTCCAAATGAGCAACACGGCCCGCCGTTTGCGAGTAGTCCCACGCCTTTTGGACATCCGCCGGCGTCTTCAGCAGCGACTGGCCCTTGCCCGAGGACGACATCACGGGCTTGACCACGCAGGGAAGGCCGATGGCGTCGATCGCTGCCTGCATCTCGGCCAGGGAGTCCGCGAAACGGTAGGGGGAGGTGGGCAGGCCGAGGGTCTCGGCGGCGAGGCGACGAATGCCCTCGCGGTTCATGGTCAGTTGCGCGGCGCGGGCGGTGGGGATGATCTCGGCCAGACCTTCGCGTTCGATCTCGGCGAGGGTCGCCGTGGCAATGGCCTCGATCTCGGGCACGACGAGATGGGGGCGCTCCTGTTCGATCACCGCCCGCAGGGCGGCGCCATCGGTCATCGCAATGACATGGCTGCGATGGGCGACCTGCATGCCGGGGGCGTTGGCATAGCGATCCACGCCGATGACCTCGCAGCCCAGGCGTTGCAGGGCGATGATGACTTCCTTGCCGAGTTCACCACAGCCGAGCAGCATGACTCGGGTTGCGGAGGGGGAGAGCGGGGTGCCGAGGCGGGGGATGGGTGGCATTGTGGCGGAGTCCAAACGGTGACCGACGCTGTGTGGCAGGGGTCGTTGTGAGCTGGACGCGTCTTTCCTGAGGCTTAAATCATGGCAGGAAAGACAGGAAATTGGTCGGGGTGAGAGGATTCGAACCTCCGGCCTCCACGTCCCGAACGTGGCGCTCTACCAGGCTAAGCTACACCCCGATGTTCTCGAACCGAAGTTTTCGGTCTCGAAGGCCGCGCATTCTAGCAGAGTCATCTGGCCATGACTAGCTGATTATGGCCGGATGTTGCGACAAGCCCAAGGAGGCAAGGCCAGCGCAACCGCAATGCGCCAATCAGGTGTTGACCGGGTGTTGGTCGGGTGGAGTGGCATGGTCAATGCCTGACTCAAATGATGCGGTTATCCACAATAGGCCGCCGTGTTGAAATGATGGATATAGTGCTTAAACGAATATGCAGAATTGATTCATGCCATGAAAAATTTTCATGGCTATGGCGTTAGTAATATTTCTTAATGCGTGTATCATGCGC
>VGVU01000122.1 GCA_016873905.1 Betaproteobacteria bacterium
GCCGCCGCCATCAGGATCGCCGCCGCAAACAGGGCCAACACCTTTGGACGCCGCAGAAGTTGACCCAGCGGCACCCCCTCGGCATCGCTGTGCTGCACCACCGCCTCCGGCATGAAACGCGCGGCAAGGACCGTCCCGGCCAGCAGCGCGAGGATGATCCACGGCAACACACTCACCGACTGATGGTCAAGCAAGTCACCCACGCCAATCACCATCAGGATAAAACCGATCGAACCCCACAGCCGGATGCGGCCATAACGCTCGCTGCGTTCGCCCAGATGCGTCAGGGTATTGGCCTCAACCAGCGGCAAGGCCCCGCTCCAGAAAAAACTCACCAGGGCCATCATCAAGAACATGCCCCAAAAGTCCTGCAGCCAGAAAACCAGACAAAAGCCCAGCAAGGTGGCAAGGATGCCCATCTGCACCCAGATCATGCGCCGCCCGCTCCGGTCGGCCAGATGGCCCCACAGGTTGGGCGCAAAGATACGCATCACATGCAAGAGCGACATCAGCACGCCGATCTCGAAGGCCCCAAAACCGCGCGACTGCAAAAACAGCGGCCAATACGGGGCCATCACGCCAATAAAGGCGAAATAAAACAAATAGAAACTGGAAAGACGCCAGTACGGGAGCATGGGTTACCCGCAGGCGTCACCCGGACACCCAAGGCACGGTTCAGCGGTTCAGAGAACCAACATCTTGTACAACTGGTCCTTCAGTCGCACCCGCAGATACTTGAGTTCTTCGGCATAAAAATCCGTAGCCGGATCAACGCGCTGCTCGATGCGCTGAATCTTGTGATCGCAGTCGTCGTAGTCCCTCATCAGGCGCACAAAGGCATCTGAAGACAGCATCATGGCGCGAATCTTTTCCTGATACTCCGGAAACTCATGAAACAGGTCGTGGCTTTCAATCATGGCAATCCTCCGTAGTAGGCAAATCAGAATCCATTCATCCGCGGATCACGGGCGTCGGGCAACGCACATCGCCGTTCTGTGCGCGCTGGCGCAAGGCGTGATCCATCAACACGATCGCCACCATCGCCTCGACGATCGGCGTGGCGCGGATGCCCACGCAAGGATCGTGACGGCCCTCGGTCACCACCTCGCAAGGGGCGCCGTCGATGTCAATGCTGCGACAGGGGATGCGCAATGACGAGGTCGGCTTGATTGCCACCGAGGCAGTAATCGCCTGACCGGTGGAAATACCGCCCAGAACGCCGCCGGCATGGTTCGACAAAAAGCCGTGCGGCGTCAGTTCGTCACGGTGTTCCGTGCCTTTTTGCGCCACACAGGCAAAACCTGCGCCAATCTCAACGCCCTTGACTGCGTTGATGCCCATCAGGGCATGGGCAAGGTCAGCGTCCAGCCGGTCGAACACCGGCTCGCCCAAGCCCACCGGCACGCCTTCTGCCACCACATTCACGCGGGCACCCACCGAATTTCCTTCGCGGCGCAAATCATCCATGTAGGCCTCAAGCTCTGGCACGATGGCCGCGTTGGGTGCGAAGAATGGGTTTTCGGTCACCGCTGACCAGTCCTGAAACGGCACCGCAATCGGCCCCAGCTGCGCCAGATAGCCACGAATCACCGTACCGTATTTCTCGTGCAGCCACTTCTTTGCGATGGCGCCCGCCGCCACCCGCGCAGCCGTCTCCCGCGCCGAGGAACGCCCGCCGCCGCGGTAATCGCGAATGCCATATTTCTGCCAGTAGGTGTAATCGGCATGTCCCGGGCGGAAGCTGCGGGCAATGGAACCATAGTCCTTGCTACGCTGATCCTCGTTGCGAATCAACAGCGCGATCGGCGTGCCGGTGGTTTTACCCTCGAACACGCCGGACAGAATCTCCACCGTATCCGACTCGCGCCGTTGCGTCACATGGCGCGAGGTCCCCGGCTTACGGCGGTCGAGGTCAATCTGGATATCGGCCTCACACAGCGACATCCCAGGCGGGCAACCATCAACGATGCAACCAATGGCAGGGCCGTGTGATTCGCCAAACGAGGTGACGGTAAAGAGGAGTCCTAAGCTGCTTCCGGGCATGAATATTGCGGCCAGAGGCCATAAATTTCGGTGTCGACAAGTGTACTCCAAGCGAATGGCAATTACCGTAACAAAGCCAGAGGAACCCTCCATTCGTGGACCTCGGTTTGCACGGCGCGCCCTGCATGAAGCGGGAGATTCAATTTATTTTAAAAAAAAGCCCTAAAAGTCGCAGCCATATTAGGTTTCGCTTGTTGACATATAGGAAATTGCCGCTAGGATTCGCCACTCAGTAGCTCTGAGTTGTTGCATCGAGTGCAGAGCTCGGTTGGGCGCGAGCCTATTCCCAGTTTCCCTGGAGGAGAAGAGAAGCATGAAAAAAACATTTGCCCTGTCACTTTTGGCGCTCGGGCTATCTGCTGGTCTGGTTAGTTCTGCCTTTGCGGCCACTCCTGACGCGCGCTTGCGTCAAATGGCGTCTAACTGTAACTACTGCCATGGTACTGATGGCCACAGCCGTGGCGGTATTCCGGATATCAAAAACCTGCCGCGCGACTACTTCGTCAACCAGATGAAGGCCTTCAAGGACGGTTCCCGTCCCGCCACCGTGATGCATCAGCACGCAGCCGGCTATACCGACTCCGAGTTCGAGGCCTTTGCCCGTTACTTCGCGACCCGCTGATTAGAAGAGGAGCCACAAATGAGTTTGAATCGTCGTCAGTTTCTGCAATCCTCCGCCGGTGTCGCGGGCGTTGCTACCGTAGGCAGCCTGACCGGTTGCGCCACCACCCAGGCCCCGGCCGTTGCCGCCAAGAAGGGGCGCCCCAAGGTCGTCGTGGTCGGTGCCGGTTTCGGTGGCGGCACCTGCGCCCGTTACATCAAGATGTGGGAACCGTACATTGAGGTGACCGTGATCGAACCGAACGAGAAGTTCGTCTCCTGCCCGGTCTCCAACGATGTGCTGGCCGGCTATCGCAAGATGGAAGACATCACCTTCGGTTACGGCAACCTGCAAGGCATCGTGGATTCCTGGGTCAAGGATTCGATGAGCGGCATTGATACCGAGAAGAAGATCATCACCACCGCCGGTGGCAAAAAGATCCCCTATGACCGCGTCGTGCTGGCCGGCGGTGTGGAACTGCTGTTCAATACCGTCAAGGGCTATGATGCAGAGGCGCAGAAGACCGTGATGCACGCATGGAAGGCCGGTCCGCAGACCGCCACCCTGCGCGCCCAACTGGAAGCCATGCCCGATGGCGGTGTGTTTGTGATGTCGGTGCCGATGGCCCCGTATCGCTGCCCGCCTGGCCCGTACGAGCGTGCTTCGCTGGTCGCTTCCTACTTCCAGAAGGCCAAGCCGAAATCAAAGATCATCATCCTTGACGGCAACCAGGACATCGCCTCCAAGAAGGGCCTGTTCCTCGCCGCCTGGAAGAAGCACTACGGCCACGGCACTCCCGCCGCCATGATCGACTACCGTCCCAACAACATGCCGAGCTCGGTCAATGCCAAGACTCGCACCGTTGGCACCGAGTTCGACGATGTGAAGGGCGATGTCATCAATGTGGTGCCGAAGATGCGCGCTGCCGAGATCTGCGGCATGGCCAATGTACGGCGCGGCGCCGATGGCAAGGAAGGTCCGTGGTGTCCGGTTGACTTCCGCACCTACGAGTCCAAGTTCGTGCCGGGCGTCCACATCATCGGTGACTCCACCCTGTCCAACTATCCGAAGTCCGGTTCCATGGCCAACAACATGGCCAAGGTCTGCGCCGCCTCCATCGT
>VGVU01000123.1 GCA_016873905.1 Betaproteobacteria bacterium
GGCGAGGCGCAGCTTGTCTTGACCGGCGAGGATATTCTGGAGGCGGGGTTGACGATCGTCGCCCAGCCACCGGGCAAGAAGAACAGCTCCATTCACCTGCTCTCAGGCGGTGAAAAGGCCCTGACCGCGCTGTCGCTGGTGTTCGCGCTGTTCCGCCTCAACCCGGCGCCGTTTTGTCTGCTCGACGAGGTGGATGCGCCGCTCGATGACAGTAACACTGAACGCTACTGCCGTCTGGTCCAGAAGATGTCAGCCGAGACCCAGTTCCTGTTTATCACCCACAATCGCCTGACCATGGAGATGGCGCGCCATCTGGTCGGCGTGACCATGCCAGAGCCCGGTGTATCACGGCCAGTGGTGGTTGATGTCGAGGGGGCCTTGCAGTTGGCTGATAACGCGGTTGCTGTGCAACGATCGACTCCGTTGTCTGTCGCATGACCGGATTGACGATGGATCTGACCCGGCTGTTTGCGGCAGAGGGGCCGTTTGCCAGCGCTATCTCCGAGTTTCGCAGCCGCCCCATGCAACGGGCGATGGCCGAGCGCATCACCGAGACGATCGAGCACTCCGGAATTCTGGTGATTGAGGCCGGCACAGGAACTGGCAAGACCTTGGCCTATCTGGTGCCCGCCTTGTTGGCTGGGGGCAAGGTACTCCTCTCGACGGCCAGCAAGACCTTGCAGGACCAACTCTTTCAGCGTGACCTGCCGGCGGTGTGCGCCGCCCTGCAACGGCCGGTCAGTATGGCCCTGCTCAAGGGGCGGGCCAATTATGTGTGTCACCTTCACCTCGCCCGCGCCCTCGATTCCGGGCGTTTTCATTCGCCGGGCGAGGTTCGCGACCTGAAAAAGATCGCCCAGTTTGCCGCCCGCAGCGACAGCGGTGACCGCATGGCCTGCCAGAGCGTGAGCGAGGAGTCCGCCGCGTGGCCCTATGCGGTCTCGACCCGCGACAATTGTCTGGGCAGCGAGTGTCCCAATGTGCGCGACTGCTTTGTCCTCAAGGCACGCAAGAAGGCCCTTGAGGCCGATGTCGTGGTTATCAATCACCACCTCTTTTTTGCCGATGTCTGGTTAAAGGACGAGGGCGCCGGGGAGTTGTTGCCCAACGCCAATGTGGTGATCTTCGACGAGGCGCATCAGTTGCCGGACATCGCCAGTCTGTTCTTTGGCGAGCGCCTGTCCACCGGCCAATTGCTGGATCTGTGCCGTGATGTGCGCGAGGCGGCGGCGATTGGTGCGGCAGATTATGCGCCCCTGCCCAAGGCGGCGCATGCCCTGGAGAAGGCCTTGCGCGACGCGCGTCTGGCCTTTACCTCGCCAGCCACGGGGGGACGCCTGCCGGCCGAACAGATCAGCGTGACCGGCCGCTCGGCGCTGGAGGCGGTTACGCCCTTGCTGGCAGACCTTCGTCTGCAGATTGAAATGCAGGCCATGCGTTCCGAAGAACTGGAGCAACTCGCCGATCGCTGTGGCGATGCGGAGCAGCACTGGCAGCGCTGGTTGGCGGGCCAAGGTGTGCTGGAAAGTGGTGCCAGAGAACAGGTGCGCTGGCTGGAAGTCACAACCTATGGCGTCACCCTGCACGCCACGCCGCTGGATATCGGTAGTGAGTTTGCGCAGTGCCTGAGGGGTGATGACACACAGGGACGGGCCTGGATCTTTACCTCGGCCACCTTGTCGGTGCGCGGCAATTTTGCCCATTACCTCAGCCAGATCGGCGTCCCCGAGGCGCAGACGGCGGTCTGGGACAGCCCTTACGAATATGAGCGTCAGGCCCTTTTGTATGTCCCCTCGCAGATGCCGGAGGCCAATACACCGGCCTATACGAGGGCGGTGGTTGAGCGTGCCTGGCCGGTCGTCCAGGCCAGTCAGGGGCGGGCCTTTCTGCTCTTCACCAGCCTGCGGGCCTTGCAGGAGGCCAAGACGCTGATGACCCAGTATCTGGCCAATGCCGGGCTGAATTGGCCGTTGTTGGTGCAAGGCGATGACAGCCGCAGCGCCCTGCTGGCACGCTTTCGCAGTGAGGACCATGCGATCTTGCTGGGCAGTCAATCCTTCTGGGAGGGGGTTGATGTGGCCGGTGAGGCGCTCTCCCTGGTGGTCATCGACAAGTTGCCCTTCCAACCGCCGGACGATCCGGTGCTGGCCGCGCGGATTGACCAATTACGCCAGGCGGGTGGAAATCCGTTCTTTGAGATTCAACTCCCTCAGGCGGTGATCAACCTGAAACAGGGCGCCGGTCGTTTGATCCGGCGCGAGACGGATCGGGGCGTGCTGATGATCTGCGACACCCGCCTGGTCGATAAACCCTACGGAAGGCGCATCTGGCAATCCTTGCCGCCCATGCGCCGGACCCGGATCGAGGCCGAGGCGGTCGCCTTTTTTGCCCAGAACAACGACCCTAATAACCTTGAAGAGATGGCCTCAATCGTCTGATGTTGCGCCTGTTTTTCATTTCTCTTTTGTTGGTGCTGCCGGTTCGCGCTGAGCCCTTGCCAGCCACCTCGCCAGCCACAGACAGTCGCGTCATTGTGCAGACCTCGCCCCTGGCGGGCTTTCAACACTACGCCGGCCGGGCCCTGTTTCCGCTTCTGCGCGTGGGAGATCGTCTTGATCTGGTCCGTGAGCCGGACAATCCCTTTGACCCGCGTGCGGTACGGGTAGATTGGCGGGGTGTGCAGCTCGGTTATGCCCCGCGCATGGACAATGTTGATCTGGCCCGGCTTCTGGATCGAGGCGCCCGTCTGGAAGCGCGCATCCTTCATCTGGAGGTGAGCCGCGATCCGTGGCGGCGCATCCTGTTCGAAGTCGTCAGCGCTGAACCGGTACAATGACGGCGCTTCTCTGTATTTCCCCTTGCGACATTATTTAGTGAACGACCGTGCAGATTCTTGCCCTTGAGACCTCCACCGAATGGTGTTCTGCCGCCCTTTGGATGGACGGCAAGCTGCATCTGCGCGAGACCCATGCCGGAAACCGGCATTCCGAACTGATCTTGCCGATGGCGCAGCAACTCCTGGCCGAACAGGGGGTTTCCTTGTCGCAACTCGATGCCATTGCCTATGGCGAGGGCCCGGGTTCCTTTACGGGCCTGAGAATCGCCTGTGGGGTGACGCAAGGACTGGCCCTGGCGGCCGGCTGCCCGGTTATCGGCATTGGCAGTCTCTCGGCCCTGGCCGCGGCGGCCTCTCTTGAAACGGGCGCGGTAGGGGTATTGGCCATCCTGGATGCGCGCATGGGTGAGGTCTATGCCGCGCGTTATCGGGATGGCGTCGAGGTCTTGCCACCGGCCTTGTTCAAGCCGGAGGCCTTGCCGTCTCCTGAACCCGGCGAGTGTGTGGCCGGAACGGGTTTTTTTGCCTACGAGGCGCTGTTGACCACGGCCTGGGCCGGGCAGAACTACAGCGTGAGCGCGCAGCGCTATCCTGGCGCGGCGCACATTGCGCAACTGGCCGTGCCGAAACTCCTGGCCGGAGAAGGGCATTCGGCTGAACGGGCGGAACCGGTTTATGTGCGAAACAAGGTCGCGCTCAAGAAGCGCGAGCGCTAATGATGTTGCCATGACGATCCAGTTTCGACCGATGCAGACAGCGGATCTTGATGCGGTGTACAGCATCGAGAGGGCGGCCTATCCCTTTCCCTGGACGC
>VGVU01000124.1 GCA_016873905.1 Betaproteobacteria bacterium
GCTTCCAGCGGTGCGAGAACCTCGACGAGAACGGTCTTGAGGGCGGTTCGCAGCTCGGCGCTGTCCTCAATGCGTTCTTGCTTGACACGCGCTTTCAAGGCCGTGAGGATATGCTCGGTCGCTGCGACGCCGCAGTCGGCCGTGATCAGCAGTTCTTCCAGTTCCTCGTAAAGGGCGGCATCAATGCGTGCATGGCGCGCAAACAGGGCCGTAAAGGGGGTTGCCAGGACGGCCCGGGTCTTGGTCAGGCCCGCCTTGAGGCGTCCCAGCCAACCGGGGGATTTCGCTGTTGATGGGGTGTCAGACGGTGGACGGGATTTGAAAAACACGATGGTTCTTGAATGGCTCAGTTTGCAGTTTGGAAAAATATACCATGCCCTACCCCTTTCTGAAGATTAAGCGCGCATCAATGGCTGGCATTCTTGGGTCGGTCTTCGGGATTCTCCTCGGTGTGATACCGCTGGCGGCCTCCGCGACGGTCAGCGAACGCACCCTGCACAACGGCCTCAAGGTGATCGTCAAGGAAGACCATCGCGCCCCGGTGGCGGTGGCGCAGGTGTGGTATCGCGCCGGTAGCATGGATGAGAGCTATGGTACGACGGGCGTGGCGCATCTGCTGGAACACATGATGTTCAAGGGCACGCCCAAGGTGCCGGAGGGTGAGTTCTCCAAGCGCATTGCGGCGCTGGGTGGGCGGGAGAATGCCTTTACCTCGCGGGATCACACGGCCTATTTCCAGACCCTGCAGGCCGGGCGTCTGGAGCAGGCCATGATTCTGGAGTCTGATCGTATGGCGCATTTGACGCTGGCTCCGGAGGCCTTCGCCAAGGAGATTGAGGTGGTCAAGGAAGAGCGTCGTCTGCGCACCGATGATAACCCCCGGTCCCGGCTGTATGAACAGTTGATGGCGGCGGCCTACTCCGAGCACCCGTATCGTCACCCGGTGATTGGGTGGATGAGCGATCTCAATAACATGACGGTCGCGGATGCCCGGCTCTGGTATGAGCGCTGGTATGCGCCCAATAACGCGACCCTGGTGGTGACGGGCAATGTCCAGCCGGAGCAGGTCTTTGCCTGGGCCGAAAAATATTACGGGGTCATCCCCCGCCGGGAGATTCCCGTTCGCAAGCCTTTCACCGAGCCGGAACCGCAGGGCGGCCGTCATGTCGTGGTGCGTGCGCCTGCCAAGCTGGCGGTCGCCATCCTGGCCTGGCCGGTGCCCCGTTTACAGCAGCCGGCGGCGGATGTGGAGCCGTATGCGCTGGAGATCCTGGCCGGGGTACTGGATGGTCACGGCTCCGCGCGCCTCCCGCAGGTTCTGGTCAAGACCCAGCGGGTGGCGCTTGATGTCGATGCGGGCTATGACCCGGTGTCGCGGGGCCCGGCGCAGTTCGTCATTAGCCTGATGCCGGCCGAGGGACGCGGGCTCTCCGAGGCCATAGAGGCCCTCAAGCGTGAGTTGCAACGCCTGATAAAAGATGGGGTTGGCGAGGACGAACTGGCTCGCGCCAAGGCACAGGTCGTGGCCGGGCAGGTGTTCCAGCAGGATTCGCTGTTTTATCAGGCCATGCAGATCGGCGAGTGGGAGACGGCGGGTTTGTCCTGGCGTGATCGTGCCTTGCGTTTTGATCGGTTGCGGGCCGTGACCGCCGACCAGGTGCGTGCGGTGGCTGAAAAATATTTGCGAGATACCCGCCTGACTCTCGCGGAGCTGGAGCCCTTGCCAATGCCGACGCGTCAGCCGGCCCCTGTTTCCGGAGGCAGCCATGTTCGCTAAACAGATGTTGGCCGTGTTGGGTATGACCTGTATGGCCTTCTCGGCCCTGGCCGGGCTGAATATCCAGCAGTGGCAAACGGCCAATGGCGCCCGCGTGTTTTTTGTGGCCAATCATGACTTGCCGATGCTCGATGTGAGCGCGAGTTTTGAGGCCGGTACGGCACGCGATACGGCGGCGACGGCGGGGCTGGCGGGGATGACCCATGCCCTGATGCGTTTGGGCGCGGGCGACTTGAGTGAGCAGCAGATCGCTGAGCGTCTGGCGGATGTCGGGGCCGTGATGGCGCAGTCGCAGGATGCGGATCGCGCGGGTTTCTCCCTGCGCACCTTGAGCAGCGCCCGTGAACGCCAGGCGGCGCTGGCAGTGTTGCAGGCGGTGCTGAGCCGGCCGCATTTTGACCCCGCCGTGCTGAGTCGCGAAAAGACCCGCGCCATCGCCGGTCTGCGCGAGTCGGAGACGCAGCCCGAATTTATCGCCGCGCGGGAATTTTCGTCCCGCGTATTTGCCATGCACCCGTATGGTTTGCATGAGCGTATCGAGACGCTTTCCGGGCTGGAGGCGACACAACTGGCCGACTTTCACCGCCAGTATTACCGGGCGGCAAACCTGACCTTGGTCATGATGGGCGATATTGATCGGTCAACGGCCGAGGCCATCGCGCAACAACTGGCACAGGGCCTTCCCGCCGGTCTGGCTGCCGCCCCCTTGCCGGCCGTGCCACGGCGGACGCAGGCCGAGACGGTGGTCCTGCCGCATCACGCCACGCAAAGCCACTTGCAGATCGGTTTGCCCGGCATGACCCGCGATGATCCCGATTATTTTCCGCTCCTGGTTGGCAACTACATCCTGGGCGGTGGCGGTTTTGATTCGCGCCTGATGAAGGAGATTCGCGATCGGCGAGGTTTTGCGTATAGCGTGCACAGTTACTTCATGCCGTTGCGGCAGCGCGGGGCGTTCGAGATTGGCCTGCAAACGCGCCGTGAGGCGACGGACGAGGCCTTGTCGGTGGTGCGTGCGACGGTGCAACGCTTTATCGACGAGGGGCCGACTGCGGCTGAATTGAAACAGGCGCAGGCCAACCTGATTGGCAGCTTCCCCTTGCGCCTTGATAGCAACAAGAAAATCGTCGAGCACTTGGCCATGCTGGGTTTCTATGGCCTGCCGCTGACCTGGCTGGACGAGTATCCGCGCAAGGTGGCGGCGGTGACTCTGGACGACATTCGGCGCGCCTTCCGTGAGCGGGTGGTGCCGGGTCAGATGGTGACCGTCATTGTGGGCGGGCAGGTGACGCGTGACGGGAAATAGGTCAACCAGGCACGCGGGCAACAGCGTTCGCATCATCGGTGGCCTCTGGCGTGGGCGGCGTTTGCCGTTTCCCGATGTGCCCGGACTACGGCCGACCCCGGATCGGGTGCGCGAGACCCTGTTCAACTGGCTTGGGCAGCGCCTGACGGGGCTGCGCTGTCTGGATCTCTTTGCCGG
Organism: Betaproteobacteria bacterium; assembly: GCA_016873905.1. GTDB lineage: Bacteria > Pseudomonadota > Gammaproteobacteria > Burkholderiales > Thiobacillaceae > QYQG01. Next base: position 3,261 of record VGVU01000124.1, read on the forward strand.
GAGTGGTGCCCTGGGTCTTGAGGCCGCCTCGCGCGGGGCCGCTGAGGTGACCCTGGTGGAGGCGGATGCGCGGGTCTTTGCCGCCTTGCAAGCGCATTGCGCTACCTTGGCGGCGACCCAGGTCCGCCTGATTCGTGCGGATGCCTTGGCGTGGCTGAAGACGCAATCCCATGGGGATTCATCCGGGTACGATCTGATCTTCCTCGATCCCCCCTTTGCCGCCGGGTTGTTGGCCCCCGCGTTACAACTCGTCGCCCCTTTGCTGAGGCCGGGGGGTACAATCTACGGCGAGTTTGATACCCCCCCGGATCTCTCGGGGTGGCAGGTCTGGCGCGAAGGGCGCGCCGGACAGACCCGGCAAGTTTTGTT
>VGVU01000125.1 GCA_016873905.1 Betaproteobacteria bacterium
CCCAGCAACGGCAATGCGGTCGCGATACCCCCGGCCGTTTCGAGCGGCTCCGGCTCCCGCGACCACTGGATATGAACCCCCAACGCGGCGCCATCGCCCAGCGCATCTTCCAGGCGTTGCCCCAGATGCGCGTGGTTGATGACCAGTTCAGTGAATCCTGCTGCACGCAAACGCTCTATCTGCCAGACGATCAACGGTTTTCCAGCCACCGGCAACAGGGGCTTGGGCGTGTGATCCGTCAGCGGCCGCATGCGCTTGCCCAGCCCGGCCGCAAGGATCATGGCGCGAAAGCCCGCCATCAGAAGGTGTATCCCGTATCTGCCACCCGACCCTCCAGCGCATCCAGCAGGGCCAGCAAGGGCTGCAATTCGCGATAGCGCTCGCAGGCGCGGCGCAGGTAATTCATGACCAAGGGCATGTCTTTCAGGTAACCGTCCTTGCCATCACGGTGACACAAGCGGGCGAAGATGCCCAGCACCTTGATGTGGCGTTGCGCGCCCATCCATTCGAAATCGCGGTAAAAGGCACCAAAGTCCGGGTCAACGGGCAGACCGGCCTTTTTCGCCGCCTCCCAATAACGCACCACCCAATCCAGCAGGCGGTCTTCGTCCCAGGCAATGTAGGCATCCTTGTAGATCGACACCAGGTCATAGGTAATCGGGCCAAACACCGCGTCCTGAAAGTCGATGACGCCGGGGTTGTCGGCATTGGTCACCATCAGGTTGCGCGAATGCCAATCGCGATGCACAAATACCTGCGGCTGGGCGAGGTTGTTATCAAGCAGCGCACGGAAGACAGTCTCTAGCGAGGCACGCTGATCTTCGCTCAGCGTCACACCCAGATGCCGGGCAACATACCAATCTGGGAACAGATCCAGCTCGCGCCGCAACAAGGCCTCGTCGTAGGGCGGCAACACGCCAGGCCGGCTGGCCAGCTGGATCTTGATCAGGCTGGCATTGGCATCGCGATACAGACGGTCGGCGCTCGCTTCATTCAGCACCGACAGATAGGTGGTCGATCCCAGGTCAGACATCAAAATGAAGCCGTCAGACAGGTTCTCGGCAAAGATCTGGGGGGTATTCACACCCGCATCACGAAACAGGTGAGCCACCTTCAGCCACGGCCCGCAATCCTCATGGCTGGGCGGCGCATCCATGACGACGAAGCTGCCGGCAGCAGTGGTCGCCCGAAAATAACGGCGGAAGCTGGCATCGGCGGAGGCGGCCTGAAAATCGATCATCGGTGCAGGGAGCACGGAGGCCACCCATTGTTTCAGGCGTTCGGTTCGTTGGTGTTCCATATCTTCCAAGCTACAATCCGGCAACTTTAATAATGAGCGCCCGATTCTAGCACCGCACTCCTCATGCCGCCTTTGCGACTGCTCACCCTGACCTTGGCCCTGGCCGCAACCTTCAGCGAAGTCTGGGCTGCCGCCGAGCCCTTGTTGCTAAAACCCAGTGAAGGGCTCCAAGTGCCCCGCGGCTATCACACCGTGCAAGGCGATCGGATCGACGGGTCCAGCGACCGCTTTTTACAGGCCGAAGGCCAAGTAGTCATCCGCGACGATCAACAAGGCCAGATCAAGACCGACTGGCTCCGCTACGAGGACGCTGCCGACGAGGCCATCTGTCGCGGCCCGGTGACCATGACCCGTCCGGGCGAGCGCATCACCGGCAAGGACCTCAGCCTGCGCCTGACCTCGCGTCTGGGCGATATGCACAGCGTCACCTATTGGCTCGCCGGCAAAGGAAAACCCCTCTTGCCCGTCCAGGGCGTAGCCCGGCAGATGTTCTTCGAGGGCCCCGACAAATACCGGATGGAGGCGGTCACCTACTCAACCTGCACGCCGGATCGCCAGGACTGGGTCCTGCGGGCCGATGAAATCTCCATCGACTACAACACCAGCCTAGGCAAGGCGCGTCAGGCCCGGGTCGAATACCTTGGCGTCCCCATCCTGTACAGCCCGTGGTTGCGCTTCTCGCTCGATAATGAACGTAAATCGGGCTTCCTGTCGCCCACCTATGGTGCCTCGGATAGCCGTGGTCTGGAAGTCATCCTGCCCTGGTACTGGAATATCGCCCCCAACCGCGATGCCACCCTGGTGCCGCGTTACATGGGCCGGCGGGGCCTGCAACTGGGCGGCGAGTTCCGCTATCTCGAAAAGGCATACAGCGGTCAGGTATGGGCCGATTTTCTGCCCTCGGACAGCGTCGCCAAGCGTGACCGCTACCAACTGAATCTCACTCACCAGCAACACTTCTCGCCACGCCTGTCCGGTCATCTGCGCCTGCAAGGGGTCTCGGACACGGCTTATTTCACCGACCTCTCCGGCCATGTCAACCAGACTTCGATGGTTAATCTGCCGCGCGAGGCCAGCCTGGCCTATCGGGGCGACAGATGGAACGGCAGTCTGCGTGTGCAGACCTATCAAGCCCTGGGTGGCATCAGTAGCGCCCCCTACGAACGCCTGCCGCAGATCAACCTCGGTGCAACCCAGGCCGATCTCTACGGCAGTCGCGCGCGCCTCGACCTGACCGCCGAGCTCACTCATTTCGACCACCCGGATAGCCGCTTTGTCAAAGGTCAGCGGGCCTATGCCTATCCCACTCTGAGTCTGCCGCTACAGACCACCTATGGCTTCCTGACTCCCAGGCTTGGCCTGCACCTGTCGAACTACCAGCTCGGTAGCCAATCCGGGGTTCTCCGCGACAGCATCGGCGACAAACCCGCTGGGGGCTATCTCGACAGCACCCGCAGCCTGCCCATCTTCAGTCTGGATGCCGGGGTCTATCTGGAACGCGACTGGCAACTGGGCGGCAGCACTTTGCTGCACATGCTCGAACCCCGCGCCTACTATGTGCGCATTCCGCACAAGAACCAGACCCACATCCCGGTTTTTGACAGCGGGCAGCAGGACATCTCCCTGAGCCAGCTGTTCTCGGAAAACCAGTTTTCCGGCGTTGATCGCATCAACGACGCCGACCAGCTCACGGTCGGTATCACCAACCGCTTTGTCAACGCGGACAAGGGCATCGAACGCCTGCAGCTCACCCTCGCCCAACGCTTTTATTTCCGTGACCAGACGGTCACCTTGCCCGGCGGAACGGCGCGAACCACGAGCTCCAGCGACATCCTGGCCACCGCCAGTGCCCCCATCAACCCGCGCCTGCGCCTGAATGCCGGCCTGCGCTACGCCAGCGCCGACCAGGTCATCGCCCAGGCCAGTCTGGGCGGTACCTATAATGGTGGCCCCGGCAGGCGCATCAATGCCGACTATCGCTATACCAACAAACTCTACGGTCAACTCAAGTCACTCGATGTCTCCTTCCAGTGGCCTCTCCAACCGCAGTGGTACGCCGTCGGCCGGGCCAACTACGCCTTCGCCGAAAATCGGCTTGCTGAGGGCCTGCTCGGCTTTGAATACAATCCCGGGTGCTGGTCCCTGCGTGGGGTCGTCCAGCAACTGGCCACCAATACGAACACCGCAACGACCGCCTTCTTCCTGCAACTGGAACTGCGCGGCCTGACCCAGCTGGGCCCCAACCCACTGGATGTCCTTAAACGCAACATCTCCGGATATGTGAAAAGCGATGACATTACCTCTCCCTAACGG
>VGVU01000126.1 GCA_016873905.1 Betaproteobacteria bacterium
TGCACCTCCATGCCGAAGCGGCGGGAGGTCTGGAACAGGCGCAAGAGGAACTTGCCGAACGAGATCTCTTTCAGCGGTCGACCGAACACCGGTTCGCAGATGGTGCGCATGGCCGCCTCGAATTCGTCCTCGCGGGTGCCGGCGGGGACCCAGCCGGCCTCGATATGCGCGCGGGCGACGGTGCGGTAGTCGCGCTGCAAGAAGGCCAAAAAATTTTGCGCCAGATAGGCCTTGTCGGCCTCGGTGAGGGTGCCCATGATGCCGAAATCGAGCGCCACATAGCGGCCATCATCGAGGACCTGGATATTGCCCGGGTGCATGTCGGCGTGGAAAAAACCATCGCGGAACACCTGGGTGAAGAAGGTTTCGACCCCGGCGCGGCCCAAGGCCTTCATGTCAATGTTGCGGCGCTTGAGTTCATCGACCTGTGCGACGGGGGTGCCGTCCATCCAGGTCATCACCATCACCTCGGGCGTACAGGAATCCCAGTACACATCGGGTACGGCGAGGAGGTGCGAGCCTTTGAAGTTGCGCCCCAGTTGCGCGCAATTGGCGGCCTCGCGCATCAGGTCGAGTTCATCTTCCAGGTGCTTGGCGAATTCGGCCACGACCTCGCGCGGACGCAAGCGCTTGCCGTCGCTCCACAGCAGGGTGAGCCAGCCGGCCAGGGTGTCGAGTAGCGCCAGATCTTTTTCGATGACCGGGCGGATGTTGGGGCGAACAATCTTGACCGCGACCGTCTCGCCCGTGTGCAGTTGCGCCTTGTGTACTTGTGCGACCGAGGCCGAGGCGATGGCGACGGGGTTGAAGGCGGCGAACACCGCGCTGGCGGGTTTGCCGTAGGCGCGTTGCACAATGGCCAGGGCCTGTTCGGGCGCGAACGGCGGCACACGATCCTGCAACTTGGCCAGTTCTTCGGCGAGATCCGCGGGAATGAGATCGGGGCGAGTGGACAGCACTTGCCCGAATTTGACGAAGATCGGCCCCAGCTTTTCCAGCGCCAGGCGCAGGCGCACGGCCCGCGGTTGGCTGAAGCGTCGCCAGAAAAACAACGCGCGCATCAGGTGGCGGATCAGGCGTACGCGCTCGTGGCCGAGAAAGAATTCTTCCAGCCCGTGGCTGGCGGCGATCCAGAGGATGCGCAGGGTGCGGAACAGGCGCATCAGGCGGGTTCTCCGGTGGTGTGTTTTTCAAGGCGGTTCAGTCGCGCTTCCAGCCGGTCCAGGCGTTCACGGAATTGATCGACGCCCAGATTGAAGTCGGCGACCGCCGCGGCAGAGGCGAGCAGGTGGGCCTCATAGAGCAGGTATTCTGCGGTATTTCCGGCCAGCGTTGCCAGGCTGTTGCGACGGCCACTCAACAGGAGTTCTATGGCCTGATCGGCGCGGGCGGCGACCATGTCTCCCGTTAATGGCGCGAGGACCAACGCAAGATCAAAGTCTCTCAGGCAGCCCAGAAGGTCGCGGGCCAGTCCCAGATTTCCACTCACGGGCGCCGACGACAGCGCCTGTGGGTCGTGCAGGGCGAGGCGGAACAGGATGGCGGCGTTGAGCTGGATCTCGGTGTCGGGCGTGACATCGGCGGCGGCCGGCTCCAGTCCCCCTTGATTGTTGAAGCTGCAATCGAGCGCCAGCAAGGGCAGGCTGAAGCGAACCGTGCGCCCGGCATGGGCGGCCAGACGGTCGGTGCTGGCCGGCTGTGTGCGCAGCAAACGGTCGAGCGCGGCGATGACCAGGGCAGTGGAGACGGGGGAACTCATGTCGCGATTGTATTGCAAGCCTGTGGATTCAAGGATAATCCCGTCCCATGAATGTCAATGATCATCCCACTCGCACGATCCGCCCGCTGCCAAACGGTGCGGTCGAAATCATCGACCAGACCTTGCTGCCGCACCGTTTGCAGTGGCGCACGCTGATGACGCTGACGGACGCCTGCGAGGCCATTGTGGTGATGCGGGTGCGCGGTGCGCCGCTGATTGGCGCGACGGCGGCGTATGGCATGGCACTGGCAACGCGTGCCGATGCGTCGGATGCCGGCCTCGCTCAGGCGAGTGCGGCTCTCATTGCGACGCGGCCGACGGCGGTGAACCTGCGTTGGGCGGTGGAGCGGATGCAGGCGGTGCTTCTGCCCTTGCCGGTGGCGCAGCGCGCCGCTACGGCCTGGACGGAGGCGGCGCGTATCTGTGACGAGGATGTGGCGTGCAATGCCGCCATCGGTCAGCATGGGTTGGCGTTGTTTCAGAAATGGGCCAGGCCGGGCCAGCCGCTCAGGGTGATGACGCATTGCAACGCGGGTTGGCTGGCGACGGTCGATTGGGGCACGGCGCTGGCACCGGTGTATGCCGCGCAGGCCATCGGGATGCCGCTGTTTGTGTGGGCGAGTGAGACGCGGCCGCGCAATCAGGGCGCATCGCTGACCGCCTGGGAGCTGCGCGAGCAGGGCATTGATCATGCCGTGATCGCCGACAACGCCGCCGGCCTGCTGATGCGCCGGGGCGAGGTCGATGTGGTGATTGTCGGCGCCGACCGGGTGGCCGCGAACGGGGATGTCGCCAACAAGGTTGGCACTTATCTCAAGGCCTTGGCAGCACACGACAATGGCATTCCGTTTTATGTGGCCGTGCCCGGCCCGACGATTGACTGGCGCATTCCCGATGCGGCGCACATCCCTATTGAGGAGCGCGATGCCGTAGAGGTAACGCACATTCCCGGGGCGCTGGACGATGCGCTGCATACCGTGCGTCTGACGCCGGCAGGCTGCGCAGCGGTGAATCCGGCCTTCGATATCACCCCGGCGCGATTGGTCACCGGCATCATTACCGAGTGCGGTGTGGCGCCGCCGGGCCGTTTGGCTGATTTGTACCCCAACCCCGCGTGACCTCACCGCGTCAGCTTATTCTCGATATTCGTCCCGAGGCGCCGCCGCGCTTCGACAACTTCCTGCCGGGCGATAATTTTGAGGCGGCCAGCGCGTGTTATCTCGCCGCGGATAGCGCGGGTGGTGAGGCCGTCATCTATCTGTGGGGTGAGGCCGGTTGCGGGCGAACGCATCTTTTGCAGGCGGCCGTTGCGCATGCGCGTGAGGCCGGTCGGGTGGCGGACTATTACACGCACGATGTGCCTGAGGATCTGCCGCAATTCCTGGCTGTGGATGCGGTCGATGACCTGAGTCCCGAGGCGCAAATCCGCCTGTTTTCGCTCATTATTCGTGCTCGTGACGGCCTGGGTTCGATCCTCGTTGCCGGCGGCAAGCCCCCTTCGGCACTGGCCCTGCGCGAGGATCTCCGCACGCGTCTGGGGTCGGGCCTGGTGTTCCAGTTGCATCCCCTCAACGAGGCGCAGCGTGCCGAGGCAGTGCGCGAACGCGCCGTGGCCCGAGGGATGCGCATCCCGGAAGAAGTGGTGTGCTATCTGATCACACACAGTCGGCGAGACCTGCCTAGCCTGTTGGCGGTGGTGGATGCGCTTGATGTCTTAAGCCTTAGCCTCAAGCGCCCGCTGACGGTTCCCTTGTTGCGCGAAATTCTGGGGCGCGGCACGCCGCCTTGAAACGCCTCTATATCAGTATCAGCCATCACGGTCTGGGCCA